>CALWNA010000118.1 GCA_944382505.1 uncultured Lachnospiraceae bacterium | reverse complement strand
GGTAAATACCGATTTCCCGTTTTTGCTGTTGACATACAGCCCTGTATCAAAAGCAAAACCGCCCATATTCAAATCTATCTCCGTATTTAATTCGGTATATTTGTATTTTTCGGTATCCACATAGCTTAAAATATGTTTTAAAAGTCCCATATAATTGTGATATTTCCCCGGGATACCGGAACAGTCAAAAACAATATCCATATAGCCGATTCCATTTGTAAACAGGTCATTATACAGCAATACGACGCCGTCCGCTTCTTCCTTTCTGCCAATGAGAGGTCTCGGATTCGGATTAATATCCGAAATTTTAAGCAGTGGTATTGTTTCCAGCGCTTCTTTTGTAGACGGTTCCTCCTGATAAGCCTTCAGTTCTGCTGTCTCTCGGATGAGTTTTTCTATCTCTTCTTCCGACATCGCCGCTTTTTGGGCGGCAAGTTTTTCCGCAAGCTTTTTTTCTTTTTCTGCCGTAAGACCTTTTTGAGGAACCAGAACTACAACAGACTGATGTTTATTTTCAAGAAGATATTTTCTTACAATCTGCTCAAAATAATCCGTCTCTATCATTGCCTTCAGCTTTTCAAATATTTTATTTGTCTCAAGGAGAATAAACGGTTGATTATCATCATAAAGCCAACTTGACATTATCTGAAGTCCAAACATCAGGCCCTTTGGATATCTTCCGAAATCTGATTCCCTGATTTTAAACTCAAGACTGTTTAATCCTGCCTGAAGTGCTTTCTTGTCGATTCCTTCTTCGAGAATTTTTTCCAATGTCTCATGAATCAGGTTTATAAAACGCTCCTTATCGCTTTCTCTGGCATACTTTGCCACAATGCTGTATACCGGCTGGTAAATGTCATCCTCATACTGACCATAAACATCTTTGCCGATACCTGCATCTATCAGCGCCTGCTTTAGAGGCGCTCCCGGCATCTCCATCAATGCATATTCAATTACCTGGAATGCAATATTCAATTCCGCATCCAGACTTGTTCCGATAACATAATTGGAAGTCAGAACTGTATTATCCTCCGTGGACTCACTTTCTGTAATGGAATAAAACCGCCTCTCTTCTCTGATTTCGTCAAAAGCTTTCTGATGCTTAATGGCGGAATCGATTTTCAGCGCCTCATATTTGCCAAGGTACTCTTTATCCATCCACTCCAGGCGTTCTGCCATATCCATATCACCATAGAGATAGATATAGCTATTGGAAGGATGGTAATAGCGCCTGTGAAAATCCAGATACTGCTCATAAGTTAACTCCGGAATAAATTCCGGATCGCCGCCGGACTCATTCTTATAACCCGTATCCGGAAAGAGAGACTGCAATGTGGCTCTGTCAATAATGCCGTCAACGGAAGAATAAACGCCTTTCATTTCATTATAAACAATGCCGTTATAAATCAGCTCAGCATCGTTATTTTCCAGTTCGTAATGCCACCCTTCCTGTTGAAATATCTTTTTTTCCTTATAGATATTAGGATGAAAAACCGCATCCATATATACGCTCATCAGATTTTTAAAATCCTGGTCATTATAACTTGCCACAGGATAAACTGTTTTGTCCGGGTAGGTCATGGCATTGAGAAATGTGTTGAGAGATCCCTTTGCCAGTTCCATAAATGGATCTTTGATAGGATATTTTTCAGAACCACACAAAACCGTATGTTCTATAATATGTGGAACTCCTGTATCATCGCTGACAGGAGTTCTGAAACCAATATTAAAAACCTTATTATCATCATCATTGGACAAAAGCACGATTCTTGCTCCTGTCTTTTTATGTTGCAAAAGCCATCCGTCAGAGTTTACCTCCTCCACGAACTGATGCATTATCACTTCATATTCCTTCAATTCTTTGATTCTTTCATTTTTTTCCATAAAAACTGCCTCCAAAATCCGTTACTGTATATATTAACATATTTTATCCTTTCTATCCATATCTGCACAGAACAAAAAATCGCAGTCTGACAGAAGACTGCGATTTTTTGTTCTGCAATTTTTTGTTTTTATATGAAGTAATCTAATGAAAGAGTCTGACATATTGCTTTATTCTGTCAACAATAATTGTAGCAACAACGATTTTGATCATATCGGGAATAATATATGGAATCACGCATAATGTCAACGACTCCGCCAATCCTGTGCCTGCCACATACATAAACTGTATTGTTCCGATGACAAAACACACAATATCACCTAAAATCATTGCAATAACCATCATTATAATATTGGACCATGGCTTACTTTTTTGAAACAGGTCGGTTATGACACCGATAATCAATGCCGTGAAGATAAACCCGATGATATATCCTCCTGTCGGCCCCGCCAGAACGCCCGGTCCTGCTGTAAATTGGGAAAATACAGGTGCGCCGACTAACCCAAGCAAAATATAGACAACAACGGCAATGGTACCTCTCTTTGTTCCCAGTAAACCTGCAGTTGCAAACACAGCAAATGTCTGTAACGTAAACGGAACCGGGCCAATCGGAATACTAATCCATGAACACACCGCCATCAGAGCAACAAAAACTGCCATTAGAGCCATATCCTGTACCGTTAAAAAATTCTTTTTCATATGTAATCCGGATTTTGTAAATCAAAACCATTCCTTTCTCTTTATTTAACGTCACCATTTTATGGTAATTTCTCACAATTGTCAACCTTTTTATTATGTATAGCTAACATTTTATGTCTGTTTATTGAACTTTAACCCCATAAATGATATACTTTATTCCACCATTAAGAAAGGAAACTATGTATTGTAAAGGAAATGAGTATTAAGGATGAAGTATTAAGAGAATTAGAATCTCATAAAGGTAATTTTGTTTCCGGTGGAGAATTAGCCACTTCGTTGGGCGTCAGCAGAAATGCTATCTGGAAAGCCATTAAAAATCTGGAAAAAAACGGTTATATGATAGAGGCCATTCCCAATAAAGGATACTGTCTTACCAGTAATAATGACATCCTCTCTGCCCAAAGTATTGAACGCTATTTAAATTATCATCTGAATATACATGTTTGTAAGAGTGTTTCTTCCACCAATACGGTACTCAAAGAAAAAGCTTCACAAGGAGCCCTTCACGGCACCGTTCTTATTGCGGAAGAACAGACTCTCGGCCGTGGGCGCATGGGAAAAAAATTTTATTCTCCTTCCGGCACCGGAATTTATTTGAGTATTTTACTCCGTCCTGATATCCCTGCGGACGAATCTCTGTTTCTGACCACCTCTGCCGCCGTGGCTACGGCAAGAGCCATTGAAGATGTATCCGATAAAAAGGCAGAGATCAAATGGGTGAATGATATTTATATTCGCGGAAAAAAAGTATGCGGAATATTGACGGAAGCATCCTTCAATATAGAATCAGGAAAACTTGACTATGCAATCGTAGGAATAGGCATCAATGTCTGTTTTCCTGCTGAGGGTTTTCCTCCTGACATAGACAATATTGCCACAGCTATTTTTGATAAAAGCAGTGATTCCATAAACAAAAGAAGTCTTCTCATTGCAAATCTTCTCAATTACTTTATGGAATACTACAATGACTTTGAAAGTAAAAAGTATGTTGATGAATATATCCGGCGTTCCATGATTATCGGAAAAGAGATAACCGTCTTAAACGGAGCGCAATCCGCAGATGCCATTGCTGTGGAAATTGACAACGCCTGCCGTTTAAAAGTAAAATTCAACGATGGAACGGAAAAATGGCTTAACTCCGGCGAAGTAAGCATTAAAGTCAATAAGTAATGATATTCCTTATAGTTTTCTATATAACAAACCATGTCGCAAGATAAGACTATTTTCGGCATCTCTTTTGCATTGGCTCATATTTTGAAAACTACCCGAAATTTTGCCGGTCCTGCCAAGATAAATGGTGGTAAGGCAGTGTATTTCTGTTTCTATCTTGCAAACAGATACTTAACCCCGGCTTCTCTGGCGCTAACCGGCAAAACCCGGGCAGGCAGTTTTCTCTTACCTGCTCTTGCAATCTACCTACGGTCACGGTGCAGTGCGCCCGTATAGTATTTCATGAAAATACCCTCCGTTATAAGTATAATCTTATCTTCTTTCTGTAAAAAACTTCTACGCCTTTCCTCCTTTCCCATATTCCAGTTAAGCAACACGCTCATTCATAAAAAAAATTAACAGCACTGTCCCATGCACACGCTGCTTTACTCAAGTAAT
>CALWNA010000117.1 GCA_944382505.1 uncultured Lachnospiraceae bacterium | reverse complement strand
GAGAAACCGCAGCAGGCGGAAGTTATTGCTGTCGGCCCGGGCGGAGTGATTGACGGTAAAGAAGTCGTAATGAATGTTAAAGTCGGAGACAAGGTTGTTTATTCAAAATATGCAGGAAGCGAAGTTAAGTTGGAAGACGAAGAATTCATTATCGTAAAGCAGTCAGATATTCTTGCTATTGTTGAAGAATAAAAAGAAAAGTTTAGTAAGACAGTCAGGAGGTATTAGAAATGGCTAAGGAAATTAAATATGGGGCAGATGCAAGAAAAGCTCTTGAAGCTGGTGTTAACCAGTTGGCGGATACAGTAAAGGTTACATTAGGACCAAAAGGAAGAAATGTTGTACTTGATAAATCTTTTGGCGCACCGCTTATTACAAACGATGGTGTGACAATTGCAAAAGAAATTGAATTAGAAGATTCTTTCGAAAATATGGGTGCGCAGCTTGTTAAGGAAGTTGCAACAAAGACAAACGATGTGGCAGGTGACGGAACGACAACTGCTACGGTTCTGGCACAGTCAATGATTAATGAAGGAATGAAAAATCTCGCTGCCGGAGCAAATCCGATTATCTTGAGAAAAGGAATGAAAAAAGCTACGGATCTTGCAGTGGAAGCTATTGCTGAAATGAGCAGCGTTGTCACAGGAAAAGAGCAGATTGCAAAGGTTGCAGCAATTTCAGCAGGTGATGACGAAGTCGGAAATATGGTTGCTGATGCAATGGAAAAGGTATCGAATGATGGTGTTATTACTATCGAAGAGTCCAAAACAATGATGACAGAACTGGATCTTGTAGAAGGTATGCAGTTTGACAGAGGATACATTTCAGCATATATGGCAACGGATATGGAAAAGATGGAAGCAAATCTGGATGATCCATATATTCTTATTACGGACAAAAAGATTTCAAACATTCAGGAAATTCTCCCACTGTTAGAGCAAATCGTACAGTCAGGTTCAAAATTACTTATTATTGCAGAAGATGTGGAAGGTGAAGCTTTAACAACATTAATTGTAAATAAATTAAGAGGAACATTCAATGTTGTAGCTGTTAAGGCACCGGGTTATGGCGACAGAAGAAAAGAAATGTTAAAAGATATTGCAATTCTTACCGGTGGTCAGGTTATTTCAGAAGAACTTGGTCTTTCCCTTGCTGATACAAAGATGGAAGACCTTGGTCGTGCAAAATCTGTAAAAGTTGCAAAAGAAAATACGATTATTGTAGACGGATTGGGAGATTCCGAAGAAATTGAAGCACGGGTAAATCAGATTAAAGCTCAGATTGATGAGACAACATCCGATTTCGACAGAGAAAAACTTCAGGAAAGACTTGCAAAATTGGCTGGTGGTGTTGCAGTTATCAGAGTTGGTGCTGCCACGGAACCGGAAATGCAGGAAAAGAAACTTAGAATGGAAGATGCGTTAAACGCTACAAGAGCCGCTGTGGAAGAAGGTATCATAGCAGGCGGCGGTTCGGCTTACATTCATGCTTCTAAGAAAGTTGCTGAATTGGTAAATACTTTGGAAGGTGACGAAAAGACCGGTGCATCAATTATTCTGAAAGCACTGGAATCTCCACTTTATACAATTGCAAACAACGCAGGATTAGAAGGTTCTGTTATTGTAAATAAAGTAAGAGAATCAGAACCGGGGGTAGGATTTGATGCATTAAACGGTGAATATGTACAGATGGTAAGTGCAGGAATTCTGGATCCTGCCAAGGTTACAAGAAGCGCATTGCAGAATGCAACAAGTGTTGCAAGCACATTACTTACAACAGAATCTGTTGTTGCCAATATCAAAGAAGAAACTTCCGCAATGCCTGCCGGAAATCCAAATATGGGCATGATGTAGTAATATAATGTCTTTCAACAGAAAAACAAATTGAACATTTGAATACTGTCAGGATAAAAGAAAACACGCTCACTGTATTTATGCGGAAAGAGCGTGTTTTTTTATTTTCAATTTTCATATAATTTATGCTGTAAAATGATGTATAAATGCAATTTACTTTTGTATTGAAATATATTACAATAATTATATTAAATTTATTATTAGAAATTTAACCGTTCATAAAGATAAAAACACTTATGAGATGAAATATATTCTATGAGCAGGAGTTTATGAAGTTGACCTCGAACAAATGTCAGAAAAATATAAAGTGTTCGTATATACAGAATGAGCAACGCCCTGACCGATTACTAAGGTTAGGGTTTCTTAAAGATAAGTGATAATGATGAGAAGCGGGATGAAATATAATATAAAAATCAGGAGGTTAGGTTATGAAAAAGGGGAAGAAATTATTGGCAGTGTTATTATCATTCACTTTGATGATTTCCCTTGCGTCAAATTTAAAAATTGCTGATGTAAAGGCGGCATCAAATCCATATCCTATAGGGGGGATAGATGGCTCAACAACAGAGTGGTCCAATTGCACATATTCCGTATGGAATCTGGTGAAATCAAATTTGGGAATAGAATTACCGGCATGGGGATGGGCAGGCGAATGGTATAACAATGCTGCCAATGCAGGTTATTCCGTAGGCAGAACACCGGCTGCGAATTCCATTAAAGTAACATCCGGGCATGTTGCTTTTGTAACGGAAGTTTCAGCGGACGGAAGCAAAGTGTATGTTAAAGAAGGCGGATTTAACTATCAGGATGGAACAAATTTAAGATACCATGAAGGATGGGTTACTGCCTATCCTTCTGACCTAAAGGGTTATATTTATTTAAAAAGCGGTGGAAGTTCCGGCGGCAATTCCGGCGGAGGCGTAAGCAAGCCGTATTTTACAAATCAGGAAGTTCAATATACGGATGAGCACAATGCAGTCGTATATACAAGAATTCAGAATCCGTCATGTCAGACAGTTTCAGAGGTCGGATGCATTCTTTGGATGCCTACCGGTAACGGCGGAAGGGTACAGAGAGCTTATTCAGAAAAATGTGGCTTAAGTACATCATACGTAAATTATACCTGCAATTTTGTTTCGGATATGAATTGTACTTTGAATCCGGGAACAACGTATACATATCAACAGTATGCAGTTATTAACGGCACCAGGTATTACGATGATGTACGCAGTTTTACAACGGCAGGAAATAAAGACAGCATTGCACCTGTAGTAACGTATATGCGTTTATATGTGGGAAAAGATTCTTTTTATGTAACGCTGAAAATAAAAGAGGATTCTGAGCTTGCATTTTGGCCCTTTGATGTTCAAATTTGGACAGAGAAAAATGGAAAAGACGATTTAGAAACATTATCAAGCTATTCGCATTATAAAGATATAGAGGGTAATGATGTATATGAATTTCATGGCTATAAAAAAAATCATAACAATGAATCGGGAAATTATAACTGTGTTATAAAAATTTCTGATATAGCAAGTAATATGACAACACTGGATTTGGGAACCATTGTTATGTCCGGTTATAGTTATTATGTAGAAGAACAGAAAGCAACGATTGCCGGCATTCCAAAAGATGAAGAAGAATTAACAATTCCGGCCAATATGGGAAAATATCCGGTGAAATATCTTCAGTTTGGCGAGGGAAGTCAAACGTTGAAAAAACTTCATGTCTCCGAAGGAATAGAGGAAGTTGGTATGGTATATGGCTGTCCGAATCTGGAGCAGATTGTTTTACCTGACAGCACATTGTATTTTGGGGGAATTTCTGATAATAGCAAGATAACAGACATTAACTTTTTATACAATGTACAGCGTGTAGGTAGTTTTATTCACTGTACCGGACTGAAAAAAATAGATATTCCTATTGGAGTGGATGAAATAGGAACCTTTGAAGGGTGTGAAAACCTTACGGATATTCAATTGCCGATAACGCTCAAAAAAATAAATGGAAATGGAGTGTTTAAGGATTGTAAGAGTTTAAAAAGCATAACAATTCCACAAAATGCACAATTTGAAAGAGAAGAAAATATCGTAAGCACACAAAAAGGATATGAGTGTGACGGTCTTTTCAGCGGCTGTGACAGTTTACAAAAAGTTTCCATTGATTCTAATAATCCATATTATTGTGTAGACAACAATCTCATTTACAGTAAAGATAAGACAACAGTGATTGCTGATACCGGAATCGGGAACAGAAATATTGTCCTGCCAAACACTGTGAAGAAAATTGACAGTCAGGCATTTTGTGGAAGTGACATTACCGGTATAAGATTGCCGGCAGGTTTAGAGCAAATTGGTTTTTGCGCTTTTGCAAAATGTACGAATTTAAAAGAGTGTGATATTCCTGATTCCGTTAATTCTACGGGAATAGGAACATTCAAAAACTGCACCCGATTAGAAAAAGTAAGTTTTTCGAAAAATTGCAAAGAATTACCTAAAGTATGTATTTCCGGTTGCACAAATTTAAAAGAGTTTATCATTCCATATGGGTATGTAAAAATAAATCAAGTTGCGGACTATGATGGAAATTTTGGTGATGGTTCGCAGGTTACTTTCGGAGAAAATCTGAGAAAAGTTGTCATTCCGTCAACAATAGAAGATGGTGAAAAGCTGACATTTCAAATGAAACGTAATGGCATTGACACATATGAAAACACTATATTCTATATAAAGAAAGATTCCTCTACGGATAAAAAGATAAAAGAGTTACAAAACTATGAAGAATTGAACATTATATATGATGATACAGTTGACTTTTTAAGTTTGGATATTTGTGAGGACATTATCAGAATAGAAAATGTTGGCGGGAAAAAACAGATTCATTTTGATTTACAGCCGACGAGTTTGGACAAATCGCTTGTAACATGGAGTTCTGATGACACTTCGATAGCTTCTATTGATAAAAATGGAAATATTGTTGCAAGAAAAAAAGGTGAAACATATGTAAGAGCAAACATAAAAGTGGCCGGGGAAAACAAATCTGTTTCGTGTAAAGTTGCAGTGGGTAAACCGACTGCCTCAATATCTTCGGAACAGACAACAAAGTCTGCCAAAGTAAAACGTCCTAAGACGTCCAGGATAAAGAAATTGAAACGGGCAAGAAAGGCTTTAAAAGTCTCATGGAAAAAGATTAAGGGTGTGTCCGGCTATCAGATACAATACGCAACATCTAAGAAATTTAAAAAAGCAAAATTAAAAACAATAAAGAATTTTAAGACAACTTCAAAGACGATTAAGAGACTTAAGGCAAAGAAGAAATACTATGTAAGGATAAGAACTTATGTTGTCGTAAAAGGAAATCGGTATTATTCAAAGTGGTCAGGGAAAAAATATCAGAAAACGAAATAAAGACAGTTTCACAAATATCAAGGAAGATTTAAAGATGACAGGATATATTATTAGTAAAATAGATTTTAAGTTATCCGTTGATATTATAAAGAAAAATACCATATGATTCTCATATTCTTCTTGGTTTTGTGTAATTTTAATAAATTGTTTTCTAAATATTGTATATATTACCTAAAAACATTTTTATGATTGGAAAGAAAAAACAGTTATGTTAAAATTAAAAAAGAAAAATAGAAATAAAGAGAGGAACACTATGAGAGAATTAAATTTTTTAAAGAAAAACATTTTTGCGTTGGTTCTTGCATGTGTAGTCGTCGTATCCGGTATTCCGGAAATGCCTGTTATGGCAGCTACAACTGTCAGTGCGCCGACATCATTATCTTTTTCACAAAGCAGTGATAATTCATGTACCATAACATGGAGTGCTATAAACGGTGCGACCTATAATGTTTATAAGGCAACAAGCAGATATGCCACATATTCTAAAGTTGCTTCCGTTAATACAAATACATATACGGATAACAGCTACGATGGCGGATATTATAAGGTGACGGCAGTTGTCGGAGGAACAGAGTCAGAAAAATCGCTGGCAACTTCCTATGAAATCCAGACATTCGGGTATAACACAAACATCTTCGAAGACACCGACAACACATCAGAAATCCAGTCTTATATTGATACAGTGTATAAGACAACAGAGTCCGGTCAGTTTGGAAGCGGCAGATACGCCTTTATGTTTGCGCCGGGAACATACAGTGACAATTTAACAGTGAAAATCGGCTTTTATACGCAGGTTGCCGGGACGGGAATTTCTCCGGAAGATACTGTTGTGGGAAATATCAGATGTCAGGCGGAATGGATGAAGGGCATTAAATATGATGGAGAAGTCAATTATAACGCATTGTGTAATTTCTGGC
Source organism: uncultured Lachnospiraceae bacterium (assembly GCA_944382505.1). Taxonomy (GTDB): domain Bacteria; phylum Bacillota; class Clostridia; order Lachnospirales; family Lachnospiraceae; genus Eubacterium_G. Next base: position 1,568 of record CALWNA010000117.1, on the reverse strand, counting down.
GTTCCTGTGAGAATCTGACAACAACATCCAGTCAGACCATGTGGGCGGTATCCCAGGCTACATCTATGAGAAGAATGAATATCAAAGGGAATCTTTTACTTCACCAGAATGGCGGATATGCAAGCGGGGGATTCCTTGCCGACACAAAAGTTGCCGGAAATATCTCCGGGGCATCACAGCAACAGTGGCTTACAAGGAATTCAGAAATGGAATCTTTTGACGGCGTTGTTTGGAATAATGTATTAGTCGGATGCGGAGCTACAGTGAAAGGTTGTGAAGGCCGGTGGCCGACAGCAGCAAATACGGTCATTGCCAAAACCCCTGAGGTGGCAGAAAAACCATTCCTGACAGTTGACGAAGATGGAAATTATGCTGTGTTTGTGCCGGATATCAGAAAAAATTCCGAAGGAGTTTCCTGGGATGGGGATGTGATTGAAGGTGAAACGATCAGCTTAGATGAATTTTATATTGCAAAGCCGGGAGTTTCTGCGGCAACAATTAACGCTGAACTTGCCAAAGGGAAAAATCTCATTTTAACACCGGGCATTTACAATATAAGTGAATCAATCAATATAACAAAAGAAAATACGATAGTGCTCGGATTGGGATATGCCACGCTGAAACCGACCCGGGGAAATCAGTGTATGACAGTCGGCAATGTAGGCGGCGTGAAAATAGCCGGCGTATTATTTGATGCAGGTACTGTAAATTCTTCTGCGCTTCTCACAGTAGGAACAAGCGGAAATAAGACAAGCCATGCAGATAATCCGATTGTGCTTTCAGATACGTTTTATAGAGTTGGTGGTGCAGACGAAACTCCATGTAAGACAACCACATGTGTAATTATTAATAGCAGTAATGTGATTGGTGATAATTTCTGGGTATGGAGAGCCGATCATGGTTCCGGTGTTGGCTGGTATAAAAACACTTGCGATTACGGTGTGATAATTAACGGTAATAATGTAACTACATATGGACTTATGGTGGAACATTTCCAAAAATATCAGACGCAGTGGAATGGAAACGGCGGTAAATGCTATATGTATCAAAGTGAGCTTCCGTACGATATCCCAAGCCAGAGTGCATGGAATGCACCGGGTTCATATGGATATACTGATTACAAAGTCGCATCAAACGTGACAAGCCATGAAGGATACGGTATTGGAATTTATTCGTGCTATATGGATGCAACATGCTATTTGAAATCTGCGATTGAATGTCCTGATACTCCCGGAGTTAAATTTACAAACGTTTGTACCTATAGTTTAAATGGCAAAGGTGGTATTGATTATGCTATAAACAATAGTGGTTACAGTGTCCTTGTCAGTGGTGATATGTGTAAAGTGATGTCATACTGCAACGGAAAATATACACAGGATAAAACTTATGAAGCGGCAAGAAGATCTATTTGGTCATCTCAAGTAAAGATTAAAGGGAAAAATGCCGGCTCAACAACAATTAAGATTGCATATACAGGCAAGAAGATTAAGCCAAAGGTAACAGTATCCTATAGAAATATTGCTTTAAGAGAAGGTGTTGATTATAAGGTTACCTATAAAAACAACAAA
>CALWNA010000116.1 GCA_944382505.1 uncultured Lachnospiraceae bacterium | reverse complement strand
AAATGTGCATAATCGTTAAATCTCTCTATATGATATGTACCTGCGTTTTTATCATACATAACTTCAGAAATGCTGCAATTTTCCAGTTGTCTTCCATAAGTAAGCCATTTCGCCGGCTCTGCTCCTATAATTCCTGTAAATAGCGCCCGGATAGCCCCGCCATGTGTTACAACACACACATTTTCATAATCCTTTTTTGCGATATCTTCTATTGCTGCAAACACCCTTGCAAAAACAGTCTGACAATTATCTCCTCCGCCGGGATAAGGAATATCCTCCGTCATTTCGGCGCGTTTTGCGAGAAAATCTTTATATTTCTCCTTCAAAACTGAATTTTCCAGACCTGTAAGTTCGCCGAACTCTGCCTCTCGAAACCTTTCATCTACGATTCTTGGCTTGTCCAGATATTTATTGATAATGTCTGCCGTCTCCATCGCTCTTAAAAGATTGCTGGAATATACAACATCAATTCCATAATTCTTCAGGCGTTGCCCCGTCAGCTCTGCCTGTTCCTTTCCTTCCGGCGAAAGTTCCACATCAACATTACACAACTTGCTGTTTTGTCTGCCATGACGAATCAAATAAATATTCATTTGCCGCTCCTTCTATATGTAATCATTCTTTCACACAATATCTGTATCTTTTCATTTATCAATATATCGGATCATTCCCGGTCCGAGCCTGTCCGTTGGTCTCGCAATAAATCCATATTTTTTATAAAAATTTTCTCTTCCTGTGGCACACATTAAATCTAACATTATCTGTGTTCCGGGAAGCTGCATTTCTTTAACATAGTCAATCAGACTTTCGATAATCATGTTTCCGACCCCCTTGCCCTGATACTCCGGAATAACGATTAAATCCTGAATATAGCATATAACCGCTCCATCACCCACAAGTCTCCCCATGCCCACAGGTTTATCATAATCATAAGCTGTAACCGTGAGCAGACTATACCGGAGTGCTTTTTCTGCCTGCTGCTCTGTAAGCCTTCTCCATTTTACGGACTCTCTCAAAAACAAATATGTATTTACGTCCAGTTCATTATCTTTTAAAAACATTATTTTTCCCAATTCCATTTCTATTTTCAAACCATATTTTGCAGTCAGCATAAAACAGCCCACTTTAACTAATATAGTATACTATATCTAGGGGCCTTCTTCAAGATTTATCGCTAAAAGTTGTGTTTTTGGTTTCTTTGATAAGAAAGCAAATTATTTATTCTGTTTTATTTTGGTAATTCTATTTAATTTCATTTTTGTAAAATTTTGCTCTTCTATTTTAACGATATATTATTTTGTTTTGGCAATACTAAAATCGGGTGATTTATTTTGAAAAAAAATTTAGAATTAATTTATAGAATAATATTTGTTATTTTAAGCGGAATAAGTATAGGTATGCATTTTAGTTTAAACGACGGAGACTATAATGCACATGAATTTAGTTTTTTTACCGTGCAGAGTAATATTTTTTGTTTTGTCGTTATGTGTGTGTTATTGATTAAATATTTTATGGGAAAAGATACTTGTTCCAGATGTTTGACATATTTTAAGGGTATGGCATTGTCAGCCATCTTATGTACATTCCTAATATATCATTTTGCCGAATGCCGTATAAACTATCCGTTAAATGTTATCGGAATTTTCGGATTGCCAATAAAAACTCTCTTTTCCCACTATATTATACCCTTTATGTTTCTATTGGATTGGATTATCTTTCAGCCAAAAGGGCATTTTAAGTGGTGGCACACCGTAGGATGGCTGGCTTTTCCTCTGATGTACTTTCTGGGCTTTATTACACGATGCAACTGCAATCCCGCCTCCGCTTTTATCAATGTACAAAAATATCCTTATTTTTTCCTTGATTATGAAACACTGGGCATCGGCAAATTCTGCAACTATATATTTGTGCTTTTAATTATCATCTTTGCCGAAAACACTCTGATTGTAATGCTGGATAAGTATATGAAAAAACTGTCAAAAAAAAAGACCTTCTTTGGCAGGAAAATATTTAATAACGAAGAAAAAGACCGCCACTAAAAAAGTGATGGTCTTTGTTTATGAATCAAGAATGCTTTTGCAATACTTCTATTCTATAATATCAATCTGACAAGACTTCATTGTCATAAGCGCGGCCCTATGGGCTTCCGGTGTTACACCCGCACAACACGAGGCATCAACGCCAATTTTCATTTCCGGAAAATTCGCTTTCACAATTAAAGCATTCGACACAACGCAGATATCCGTACATAGTCCTATAATTTGTACTTCGGCCTCCGCATCCCCTACATAAGCCCCAATCTCCTGCGGCAAAACAACGGAACCGAAAGTACCCTTTTCTATCCTTGCTACATCTTTTCCCTCCAAAGCCGCTTCAACCTTTGCATTCAGCTTCCAGCCTTCGGTTCCTTTGATACAATGCAAAACCGGAAGCTTCTTTCCCTCGCTTGTCTCCATATAATTATCATAATGGGTATCATATGTCACGAAAATCTTTCCCGCAAAGCTTTTTATTTTTTTTACAACATTTTCGATAATTGCAACTGCTTCTTTTGTTCCCAGTGTACCGTCCACGAAATCTTTTTGCATGTCTACTACAACCAAAATCTTTTTCATCGTAATTACCTCGTCTTTCTTTATGAATGATACAAAAGAGCCAAAGACGCTATCCCTTTCTGCCTCTGGCTCTTTCATAACAAACATTTCTGCATTTCTTTTTTATTTTTATTACAGAATTTTTATTTCAATATCCCTATCGGATTTTCTCTGTCAATCCTACTTTTTTCTGAACCTTTCGCAAGGTCTTATTTGCAAAGTACGCTGCCTTTTCATCATTCTCCTTAATCACCTTGTTCAGATAATCCTTTTCCTTCTGGAGTTCATAAAATTTATCCTGAAGAGGTTTCAGTCTTGATACCACGGATTCTCCGACTGCCAGCTTAAATTCACCATAACCTTTGCCGTCAAACTCTTTCTCAATTTCTTCTATCGTCTTTCCCGTAATGCATGAATAAATATTTATAAGATTCTGAATACCCGGTTTTTCATCAGAATATCTGATTTCCATATCGGAATCTGTAACAGCTCTCTTAAACTTGCGAATAATTGTATCCGGATCATCCATCAGAAGAATGCTGGAATTTGGATTCTCATCAGACTTAGACATCTTCTTTGTCGGATCCTGAAGGCTCATAATTTTTGCTGTAGACTCGCCGATATAGGCATCGGGAATTGTAAATACATCTCCGTAAATTCCGTTAAACCTATTGGCAATATCTCTTGTAATCTCAAGATGCTGCTTTTGGTCTGCCCCTACCGGAACAACATCTGCCTGATACAAAAGAATATCCGCCGCCATTAATGCCGGATATGTAAATAAACCTGCATTAATGTTGTCCGCATGCTTTGCTGACTTGTCCTTAAACTGTGTCATTCTGCTCAACTCACCCATATACGTAAAACAGTTCAGAATCCATGCAAGTTCCGCATGTGCAGAAACATGCGACTGATAATAAATACAGTTTTTCTCAGGGTCCAGTCCTGCTGCGACATATAATGTGTAAAGATCCTTTGCTCTCTTTCTTAGATCTGCCGGATTCTGTCTTACTGTCAATGAGTGCAAATCTGCAATTGCGTAAAAACATTCATAGGAGTCATCATCAGATAACTTAATCCAGTTGTCCAGAGCTCCTAAGTAATTTCCGAGTGTCAATGTTCCTGTACTCTGCATCGCGCTATATAAAACTTTTTTATCGCCTAACATATTTTCCTCCAAGTAAAATGTTCTTCTTATATGATATCACTAATTTTATCGTTTGTGTGAATTTTTTAACTATATTTTGTTCTCACCCTATTTGTTGGATTCCTTCTCATGTCTTGCATTCCCTGAGATTTCACATTTTTATTTTTATATATAATATTCTTAATACTACCAACACTAACAGATGTACCGGATAAAACCAGTAAAAGAAATACTTCCCTCTTTTCATCCCCGGTTTACCATTATAAAAAGCGATAGGGATTATACTGAAAGCTCCCCACCACTGAATACCAAATCCGAACATTCCCATATTAAAAACTATATTGGAAATTATTTTTCCGATATGATGTCTGTAAAAAACATAAAAACACAAAATCAACATAATGCCGGCATAAGAATAAGAGGTTTTTAAAAAGTATGCAAAACTTAATCCCAGTATAATCACCAGCAGTTCCAGCATTGTGTTTAATCTTTTCGCCCCTATATGCCTCAGAATCCCGGCGGGATAATTTATCCTGCACAATGATATGGAATCCAATGTCCAAATCATGATAAATCCAAAAAACAATGTAAATAGTACATTCTGCCTTTGTAAATCGAAGACACTCCCATAAATCATATTATAAGGAATCTCTGATATCAACGCAAAAACGCCAAGCAGAATAGCGTGTTTCAGTTTGTTTCCCGTATGAAAAAAACCTTCTACCAATACAAAACAAAATAAAGGAAAGCTTAATCTGCCAATGCTTCGCAAAACGACATATAAAATTTCATGATTTTGGCAGAATAAAAACGCAAAATGATCTATAAACATCGTAACAACTGCTATCATTTTTAATGAAAACGTGCTTAATCCATATTTTTCCAGATTAATATACTTAGCGATTCCTTTTTCATTGAATTCATACAACATAATCTTTTCATTTTGCAATCAACACCATGACGCTTCTTGCCGGAACGTCCAATATTCGGTCAATCTTTTCCGGTTCTGTAAATGATGCGTCTGTTGAAAAAGCAACCTTCCATTCTTTTTTATTTCTGGCAGATGGGATTCCAAACTTAATGGTTTCCCAGAACATATTATATGCAACAAAAACATCCGGTTCTTCTTCTCCGCAATCCACTGTCGCATATTTTCCGCAATACATTACGGAAAAATGCCTGTTAAAATGACTGAAATCTGCATACCATGCTTTTGAGCCATGATAGGACATGTCCGGAAGTCCAAAAGACTTGTAATCCATCTGACGCATTTCCTCACTTAAATGAAGAATCTTATGTGCTTTCCGAAATCGGATCAGCATTTTCGTAAATTTCAAAATTTCCTTTGCAATTGCTGTTGTATTCCAGTTCGTCCATGAAATCTCGTTATCCAGACAATAAGGATTGTTGTTTCCTTTCTGAGAATTGCACATTTCATCACCGGCATAAATCATTGGAACGCCCTGGCTTAATAATACAAGAGACAGTGCATTTTTAATCTGGCGCTTTCTTAAATCCATAATCTTTCTTTTCCGTGTATCCCCTTCTGCACCACAGTTCCAACTGTAATTATACACAGCACCGTCATTATTGTTTTCTCCGTTTGCCTCGTTATATTTTTTATCATATGAAACTGCATCATACAAAGTAAAGGTATTGTGATTCGCCACATAGTTAACTACGGTAACTCCGGGAGGATTTGCCTTAATTTTGTATGCAATTGTATTCAGCATATCCTCATCGCCTTTGATAAACTTTCTTGCAGAAACCATAAAGTCGTCATTAAAGTTCGCAAGATTTCTTGTTTCATTACTGCGGTGATAAAAATCTGTATCCGCAGCAAAACTATATGTGAAAATCTTTGTGGTACAAAGGATATTGTCTGTCTGAATCATCTTCATGACTGCCGCTTCGCAGTTAACGTGAATGCCATCGATGTGATATTCCATTACCCAGTAGCGAAGTGCATCCAGAATCATTGTCGGATTTGTCCCTGCCGGAAAGTAAAATTCCATAGAAATTTCTATGCCATTTTTGTGAAGTTCCCGGACCATATATTTAAATTCTTCTACCTCTCCCCCCGGCTCACCGGTAAACGCAAAGGAAGCCTTTGGTGCAAAAGCATATCCGTTGGTATATCCCCAGTAATTCAATGTCGGGCTTTCGATGCTGAACTGACCTTTCATGGAAGTAGCCGGTCTGCTCTCGATTTCATTGAACTCATATGCCGGCATTAACTCCACCATGGTAATTCCCAATTCTTTCAGGTACGGAATCTTGTCCACAATTCCCATATATGTTCCCTTATGTTTCACTTTAGAGCTCTGGTGCTTTGTAAATCCACGCACATGCATACGATATATAATGGTCTCATTATAAGGTGTACATAACGGTGCATCCCCCTGCCAGTCAAAGTCCTCCTTAACAATAACCCCTCTGAGATTTTTGGGAACGACTCCCCACTGCTTTTTTCCTGTTAATGCTTTTGCATAAGTATCTGTCACAATCTCGCCGTCAATGGCAAAATTGTAATCATATTTTTTATAATCCAACCCTGTAATACTCATGGCAAAAACCTTGCCGATCACCTGGGAATTTTCGAAAGGAATACGCAAGGTCTCTTTTTCTTTTCCTTTTTCGTATAAAACCAGTTCACACTTGCTTCCCAACTTCGCAGTAATGGCAAAGTTTACTGACGTTCCAATGACTGTGGCTCCCATAATCAGCGGATTTCCTCTGTATATCTTGATTTCTTTTAATTCCATGATGCCTTCCTTTCCGGTCTCGTTCTTTTTACGGTTTTTGTCTGCATTCGCATTTTCCGTTCATCCAGACATATATTTGGGGTAAATTGATTATAACATATCGGAAAAATTAAAGAAATACTAAACTGAAAGTTTGGAATATCAGCTTTTATAAAGTTTATACTTTTTGATATAGCATAATTCCCTTAAAACTGATATAATGCAAATTGCGAGTATTTCAGGCATTTTATCAGGTTTGGCGCCTGGTTTGCCCAACGAGTAAAATTAAGAGAGGTTTTTAAAATGATAAGTACAAACAATGTTTCTTTAAGATTTGGTAAAAAAGCATTATTTGAAGATGTAAA
>CALWNA010000115.1 GCA_944382505.1 uncultured Lachnospiraceae bacterium | reverse complement strand
AAATCGTGGAAAACGGAATGGCAACGGATTACAGCGAAGAAGAGGCTACAAAGATTTTGTCGGAGCCGGAAGTAACAGCTATTGCGGACGTCAAAATGGGAAAATTTGAAGCTACTGCGTGGGGATGTGATTTGACGCATGAATATGTAAGCATTAATGCAGATTACAGAAGTTAGCAAAAACTGAAAAAAGTAAGAATATAGATTCGGATTATTAAGAAAAGAGGGAGTCGATATGATTATGAAGGGACAACAAAATTTGGAAATGGATAAATGGATTGAAAAAGGTGATGTGCTGATTGAGGCGCTTCCTTATATCCAGAGATTTAACAGAAAGATTATTGTGGTCAAATATGGCGGAAGTGCAATGTTGGATGAGACTTTTATGAAAAGTGTTATTCAGGATATCACACTTTTAAAACTTGTCGGATTTAAGCCGATTATTGTTCATGGCGGGGGAAAGGCAATCAGCAAACACATTGACCGGCTGGGAATGGATACACGGTTTATTAACGGACTTCGTGTGACGGATGATGAGACGTTGGAAGCGGCAGAAATGGTACTTAACAGTGTCAATAAGAAGCTGGTTCAGATTGTGGAAGAGTTAGGTGTGCGTGCTATTGGTATCAGCGGTAAAGATGGAAAACTTCTAACGGTAAAAAAGAAATTATCAGAAGGAGAAGATATCGGATATGTAGGAGAAGTGACGGAAGTCAATGCAGATATTTTATTGGATCTGCTTGAAAAAGATTTTCTTCCTATTGTATGCCCCATTGGTCTGGATGAAAATTTTCATGGGTATAACATTAATGCGGATGATGCGGCAAGTGCCATAGCAGAAGCTGTCAAGGCAGAAAAACTTGCTTTTCTGACAGATACGGAAGGGGTTTATACGAATCCGGATGACAGCAGTACGGTTATTTCAGAAATGACAGTTTCTGAAGCAGAGGCATTAATTGAGGACGGGACAATTGCAGGAGGCATGCTTCCGAAGATTCGAAATTGCATGGAGGCTATTCGAAATGGTGTCTCCAGAGTGCATATTCTTGACGGAAGGATTCCACACAGTATTTTGCTTGAAATCTTTACAAACAAAGGTATTGGAACAGCAATTTTGGATGATAATCAGGAGAAGTTTTATACGGTTAAACCACAGTAAAGGAGAAAATAAAATGACAGACAAAGAATATATGGATTTCGGAGAGAAGTATTTTATACATACTTACAACAGATTTCCTGTTGTTATTGAAAAAGGGGAAGGTGTTTATATTTATGATGTAAATGGGAAAAAATATTTAGATTTTGCATCGGGCATTGCCGTTTCAGCATTGGGATACAGCAACGAAGAATATAAGGAAGCACTGAAAGAGCAGATTGATAAAATTATGCACACTTCTAACTTATATTACAATGTACCGTCAATTATGGCGGCAAAAAAACTGGCGGAGGCAACCGGGCTTAAAAAAGTTTTTTTTACAAACAGCGGAGCAGAGGCAATTGAGGGAGCTTTAAAGATGGCGAAGCGTTATGCTTTTGACAAGCACGGCGCTGATGCGTACGAAGTGATTGCCATGAAACATTCTTTCCACGGAAGAACCATGGGCGCGCTGGCACTGACAGGGAATGCTCATTATCAGGAACCTTTCGGACCAATGATTCCCGGAATAAAATATGCAGATTTTAATGATTTTGACAGTGTAAAAGCACTGGTGAGCGAAAAAACCTGTGCCATTATTTTGGAGCCGGTACAGGGCGAGGGGGGAATTTATCCGGCAACAAAAGAATTTATTCAGGCAATCCGAAAGCTTTGTGATGACAATGATATTGTTATGATCTGTGATGAAATACAATGTGGGATGGGAAGAACAGGAAAAATGTTTGCATACCAGGATTATGATGTTGTTCCGGATATTGTAACATGTGCCAAAGCATTGGGCTGTGGTGTTCCGGTAGGCGCATTTGTGGCAGGACAGAAATGTTGCGACAGTCTTGTTCCCGGAGATCATGGAACAACCTACGGCGGAAATCCACTGGCGACAGCCGCAGTATGTAAAGTTTTTGAGTTGTTTGAAAAAAATAATATTTTAGCCCATGTAAATGAAGTAAGTGTTTATCTGGAAGAACAATTGGATGAATTGGTAGATGAATATGATAACGTACTGGAGAGACGTGGCAAAGGACTGATGCAGGGGCTTGTCCTTTCCACACCCGTGAGTGAAACTGTAAATCGCGCAATTGAAAAAGGATTGCTTGTAATTTCAGCAGGAACCAATGTTCTTAGAATGGTTCCGCCTCTTGTGATTACAAAAGACAATGTAGATGAAATGATGGAAATTTTGAGAAAATCATTATAGACAGGAAATACAAGAAAATAATTATAAAGAAAATAGTCTGCCGCATGAAATGATGGAGAGAATGATTTTTGAAAAGCTGTATTATTAAGAAAAAATCTTAAAATTGTATATCTCCACTGGAACAAATGTAAAAACTATGTTAAAATTTTACTTAGACTTTACATTAATTTGATATGGTGTGGAAGAAAAAGCTTAATTATTTTAAAAATGTATAACTGTTTAGGAGAAAATTAAATTATGTACGTAATGATTACGGAGCTGCTTAGCGGGTTGGCATTATTTCTGTTTGGAATGCAATTTATGAGTGAAAGCCTTCAACAGGCTGCCGGTGAGAAGCTGAGGGGATTTTTGGACAGATGTACAAAAAATAAGTACATCGGCGTACTGTTTGGCGCACTATTTACTGCGTTTATACAGTCATCCGGTGCCACGACCGTTATGGAAGTAGGCTTTGTCAATGCGGGAATATTAACGCTCGAAAAGTCAGTTGGGCTTACCTTTGGTGCCAATATCGGTACAACGATTACGGCACAGCTTGTTTCACTGAAGCTTACTGCAGTAGCACCGTTTATTGTTTTTGCAGGCGCAGTAATTCTGATGTTTGGCAAACAGCCGTTACTGAAAAAGATTGCTGCAGTTATATTTGGTTTTGGCGCATTATTTCTCGGAATTAACTTTATGACGGAAGCATTAAGCATGGTGCCTGAGTTTCAGGAGCTGATGCGGCTGTTTACATATCTGGACAATCCATTGATTGCAATTCTTATCGGACTGATTTCCACCCTTATTGTGCAGAGCTCCTCGGTTACAATCAGTGTGCTTGTTCTTCTGGCAGGTTCCAATCTGGTAGAACCTTTGGCGTGCCTCTATTTTATTCTCGGTGCCAACATCGGTTCCTGTATGCCGGCAGTTACTGCTGCAATGAATGCAAATAGAAATGCAAAGAGGACTGCATTAATCCATGTTATGTTTAATGTTGTCGGACTGATTGTTATTTCCGTTATCCTTATTTTCGCAAGTTGTCCGATGATTGATGCGATTATGGCAATTAACGGACCGGATAACTTCCAGCGATTTGTAGCCAATGCCGATACGCTGTTTAAAGTATTCCAGTGTATTATTTTACTGCCTTGTTCCGGGCTTCTTGTAAAATTGTCAAGAAAAATTATTCGTTCCAGAGGCAATGAAGAATATGATGACAACGAGATGGTACTGAAGTATATTGGAAGTGCGGGAACTCCAACCGTGTCTACGGCTGTTGTGGAAATTGTGCAGGAAATTGAGCGGATGGCGGAGATGGCTCGGGAAAATCTGGAAACATCTATGAAGGCACTTCTTGAAAATGACAAAAGTCAGGCGGAAAAAATTTACAATAGAGAAAATTATATTGATTATTTAAGTCATAGAATTACGGAATATATGGTTAAAGTAAACCAGTACGATATTCCGTTAAGTGACAGGGCAAGATTTGGCGGATTATTCCATGTTGTTATAGATATTGAAAGAATCGGCGATCATGCAGTGAATATTATGGATGACGCGTTAAAAGAAAAAAGCAATAAGATTACTTTTTCCGATGAAGGAATCAAAGAACTCTCTCAAATGTATAACAAGGTTATTGAGATTTATGATAAGTCTGTTAAAATTTTTGTGACGATGGATCAATCATGTCTGGATGAAATTAATGCTCTTGAAAATACAATCGATCAGATGCAGATTGATTTCCAGCAAGGACATGTTAAAAGAATGGCAGAACAGAAATGCTCTATTGAAGCAGGGCTTATTTTTACGGATCTTGTAATCGGTCTTGAGAGAATTGCAGATCATGCTACAAATATTGCATATTCTATTTTAGGGAAAAAATAATAAAAAGTTTCGTTTTTACCTGCGGCAGCAGGCAAAAAAAATACCAAAATTTCAGAGATAAGGAATAAATAAATGCAAAAAATCTACATTGTCGAAGATAATAAGAATATAGCAGAGATTGAACAGTTCGCATTGAAAAATGCAGGTTATGATGTTATGGTATTTCATACGGCAAAAGACTTCGAACGAAAGCTGAAAGATGAACCCCCGGCGTTAATTATCATGGATATCATGCTTCCGGACAGAGACGGATTATCCCTTGTCAAAGATTTGAGAGAACATTCCGCGACTACAAAGATTCCGATTATAATGGTCACGGCAAAGACGTCAGAAATGGATAAAGTCAAAGGACTGGACCAGGGAGCGGATGATTATATGACAAAACCGTTTGGAATCATGGAGTTGATTTCCAGAGTCAAGGCAATGCTTCGCAGAACAGGGATGTCGACACAGGAAAATAAAATATCCTTTGAAGGAATTGTTATGGATGACGCAAGACATCAGGTCACAGTAGATGGAAAAGAGTGTGAACTGACTTACAAAGAGTATCAGCTTTTGAAGGTGCTGATGCAAAATTCGGGAATTGTTCTGCAAAGAGGACAGATTCTTGACAGAGTCTGGGGGATTGATTATGAGGGGGAATCCAGAACGCTTGATATGCATATTAAAACACTGAGAAAGAAACTCGGTGATAAAGGCAGTCTTGTGCAGACCGTAAGAAACGTAGGCTACACATTAAATTATAAAAAGGACAGTTAAAGTGAAAAAAAAATTATACATACGAATGACCGTCATCTCGGTTGCGGTAATGCTGATTACAATGACATTTACAGCTGGGATTTTTTACAATTTGTTCAAGCAGCAGGTGATGGAGGATTTGCGAACCCATGCGCATATTTTAACGACAACAGAAGCAGTTCTTGAATATATTGAAAAGGACTTTGACCCGAAGATTGATAATCTTAGAATTACTGTAATTGACGCCAAGGGGGATGTTCAATATGACAGCAATGCAGATATAGGTTCCATGGATAACCATGGAAACAGACCGGAAGTACACGATGCCATTGAAAATGGTGAAGGCCAGGCTGTCAGAAAATCAAATACCCTTGACAGGAATACATATTATTATGCAGAAAAAATGAGCAGCGGACAAATACTGAGGGTAGCAAAAGAAGCAGGAAGTATCTGGCAGTTCTGCATTAAGATACTGCCATTTCTGGCGGTGGAACTGCTGATGGTTGTGGCAGTGTGTATTATTGCGGCGAGATATCTTGCAAGAAAAATTGTTGAGCCCATTGAACTTATGGCGCAAAACCTTGACAAGGAAGAGTCTACGGAAACTTACAAAGAGATCCAGCCGTTTATGGATAAGATTCATTGTCAGCATAAAGCTTTAAAGAAAAGCGCAAAGATGCGCCAGGATTTCACAGCTAATGTTTCACATGAATTAAAAACGCCCCTGGCATCTATTTCAGGATATGCAGAATTGATTGAGACCGGCATGGCAAAAGAGAAAGACATCCGGCATTTTGCCAGCGAAATACACAAAAGCGCTAACAGGCTGTTGTCTCTGATCAACGATATTATTAAGCTGTCACAGCTTGACGTAATGGATCATAAAATGGATACACAGCCCATAGATTTAAGCGAGGAAGCAGTGAGCTGTGTGGATATGCTGCAGATGAATGCAGAAAAACATGACATTCAGATTATGACTGACAGAATAGAGGAAAATTGTATTATAGACGCCAATCAGGAAATGATACAGGAGGTTGTCTATAATTTATGCGATAATGCCATAAGATATAATAAACCTAACGGACATGTGTGGGTTTCGGTTTACAGGGAAGAAGATAAAGTTATTTTACGGGTCAAGGATGATGGTATTGGAATTCCGGAAAAAGAACAGAAACATATTTTTGAGCGGTTTTATCGCGTTGACAAAGCGCGTTCTAAAAAGACGGGCGGTACGGGACTCGGACTGGCAATTGTCAAACACATTGCAGAGCAGCATCACGCGAAAATAACAATCGAGAGCAAGCCGGATGTAGGTACAACAATATCTGCAATATTTATACATAAATAATAATTTTTGGTAAAACATAATACAGAAAAATAAATTTTTAGAGGTGTGTTATGTGGGGAATTATTATTGCATTAATATCCGGAGCGCTGATGAGTATTCAGGGCGTGTTTAATACGGGGGTTACAAAAGGCAGCAGTCTGTGGGCAGCAAATTGCTGGGTGCAGTTAACTGCCTTTTTTGTTTGCCTGATTGCATGGTTTATTACAGGAAAACAAAATGTTACAGGAATGTTTCAAATCGAACATAAATATATGTTGCTGGGAGGCGTAATCGGTGCATTTATAACACTGACGGTCATAAAAAGTATGGGGATTTTGGGACCGGCGCAGGCGGTACTTTTAATCGTAATATCACAGATTATTGTTGCTTATTTAATCGAGGTGTTTGGACTGTTTGGCGTGGAAAAGGCAGGATTTGAGTGGACCAAGGTTGTGGGTGCAGTTGTGGCAATTGTTGGAATTTTTATTTTTGAGCGCTGAAAAATATTTCAAAATTATTAAAAATGCTTGTTGATAAGTGGGATTTTATTTTGTACAATTAATATATGCATTCATGGGGAAACTCCGGACAGGAGGATGAATGAAAAATATAAAATTTTATATAGTATTAATAGTAATTTTAGTGAATACCATTTTAACAGGTTGTGATACCGGGGATAATCATGTGGAACTATCCACAACAGGTGAAACGACGGAGATAGAAAATGAGACTTTTGAAACGATATATGTTCATATAAGCGGTGAGGTCAGAAATCCCGGAGTTTATAGTGTGCATACAAATACAAGGTTATATCAGGTC
This sequence comes from uncultured Lachnospiraceae bacterium, assembly GCA_944382505.1. Taxonomy (GTDB): domain Bacteria; phylum Bacillota; class Clostridia; order Lachnospirales; family Lachnospiraceae; genus Eubacterium_G. The sequence goes on along the minus strand of CALWNA010000115.1, from coordinate 1,285 downwards.
ATTGATATGGCAGGTGGTATGACTGATAAGGCATATCAGGGTGATTTAAATCTGGCGGAGGCAGTTTGTGATGGTCAGAAAATATATGTCATGTCAAAAAAACAGCACCGAAGAATGGATAGTGAATCAAAACAAAGTACAAATGACAACAATGTGCAGACAACGGACACGAACCTGGTGAATATTAATGTTGCAACAGTACAGCAACTTACAACGCTACCGGGGATAGGAGATACAAAAGCTGCAGCCATAGTAGCATATAGAGATGAAAATGGTAATTTCTCTTCCATAGAAGATATTAAAAATGTATCGGGAATTGGGGAGGCAACGTTTTCTAATATCGAATCAATGATTACTGTTAATTAGAAAGGATATGAATGAGAGCTTTAGTTGTTGATGATGAAAAATTAATTGTAAAAGGATTAAAATTCAGCCTTGAACAGGAAGGATATCAGGTTGACTGTGCGTATGACGGACAGGAAGCACTGGATAAGGCAAAAGAAAATGAATATGACATTATTCTTTTGGATTTAATGCTTCCCGTATTTACAGGATATGAGGTTTGCCAACAGATTCGGGAGTTTTCTGATATGCCGATTATTATGCTTACTGCAAAAGGTGATGATATGGACAAGATTCTTGGTTTGGAATATGGCGCTGATGATTATATTACAAAACCGTTTAATATACTTGAGGTGAAAGCCAGAATTAAGGCAATTACACGTAGAAATAAACGAAAAGCATCCATAACTCCGGAAGCGCCTAAAATTATTACAGCAGGGAAACTAAAGCTGGATGTGGAAGCAAAACGTTTATACATAGATGGCAGGGAAATCAGACTTACGGTAAAGGAATTTGACATTCTTAAACTGTTGGCCGAAAATCCGGGAAAAATTTACGGCAGAGAGCAGTTGCTTACATTAATTTGGGGTTCCAAATACCCTGGGGATGCCAGAACGGTTGACGTTAACGTGAGAAGATTAAGAGAAAAAATAGAAGAAAATCCGGCAAAACCGGAGTATGTTCACACAAAATGGGGAATGGGATATTACTTTCAGGGATAATTAAATGAAGAAAATGTCAGTTTCAAAGGTTGGCAATTTCATAAAGAGCTTGAAATTAAGAGTGTTTGTCATCGTTGCTGTTGCAATGACAGTACCGCTTGTAGTTTCAAGCCTGTTTATTATGAAAATGGCAACCGATAATTATATGAACAACAAAATAGAAAGCTTTAAGTCCAGTAATACTATGCTTAAAAATAGTATTATCAGCGAAGGGTATATTG
>CALWNA010000114.1 GCA_944382505.1 uncultured Lachnospiraceae bacterium | reverse complement strand
AAAAATATGGGAATACGGGTTATTATGCTTACCGGAGATAATGAAAAAACAGCCAATGCCATAGGCAATCAGGCCGGGGTTGACGAAGTTGTTGCCGGTGTACTTCCAAAGGATAAAGAAAACGCTGTTCGGAACTTATCGAAAGAGGGACAAACAGTTATGGTAGGCGATGGAATTAATGATGCGCCGGCACTGACAAGAGCAGATATCGGAATTGCCATAGGCGCGGGGACAGATATTGCCATAGATGCTGCAGATGTTGTGCTTATGAAGAGCAGTCTGACAGATGTACCGGCTGCAATCAGATTAAGCAGAGCAGTTCTCAAAAATATACATGAGAATTTATTTTGGGCATTCATTTATAACATTATAGGAATTCCTCTTGCCGCAGGAGTATGGTATCCGCTATTTGGACTTGAATTAAATCCAATGTTTGGCGCTGCCGCAATGAGTCTGTCCAGTTTTTGCGTTGTGACAAATGCACTGAGACTCAATCTTATGAATATATACAGCAATAAGAAGGATAAAAAAATAAAGAAAAAGAATTCTGTAAAAACATGGGAAAAAACAGGTAAAATAAAGGAGGAAAAACAAATGGAAAAAGTATTAAGGATTCAGGGAATGATGTGCGGACATTGCGAAGCAACAGTAAAAAAAGCGCTGGAAGAACTTCCGCAGGTTGATGAAGCAATTGTAAGTCACGAAAAAAATCAGGCGATTGTGAAGCTCAACAGTGATATTTCGGATGATTTGTTGAAAAAGACCGTGGAAGATAAGGATTATACTGTTGAAAATATTCAATAATCTTACTTGTAAGTAAATTATATTAAAGGTATAATTGAATGATAAAGATGAACCTGAGGGAAAAATATGGATTGTAAAACATTTCAGGAACGGATCAATGATTTTATTTTTGATCGAATTGAATATTCAGAAGATTTGGAAGAATTTCTTGAACATGCGAAAAACTGTGAAAGCTGCAATGAGGAATTATCACTTTATTATACCATTCACAGAGGATTGGGAGACGCTCCGAACCCGAATGAAAGCGATGAATTAATGGAGCCTGAAAAGGAACTTGAAAATATCTTCAGCTTCTATGATGAATATTTTAACAAACAAAAAATATTGAAAAAAGCGGGAAAAATTTCTATTGCGGTTTTTAGCATTATGATTATATGTGCCATTCTATATTTTTTCTTCAGAACCTTTGATTATCTATAAAAATTAAAAGATTGGATTGTAAGTATATGAACAAGTTGGTTTTAATTGACGGGCATAGTATATTAAACAGGGCGTTTTATGGCGTACCTGTTTTTACCAATTCTGAAGGACTGCACACCAATGCGGTGTTCGGATTTTTAAATATTTTATTCAAATTAATCGATGAAGAAAAACCGGATTATCTGGCTGTGGCATTCGATGTGCATCAACCTACATTCAGACATGATATGTTTAAAGATTACAAAGGCACACGAAAACCTATGCTTCCTGAGCTCAGAGAACAGGTTCCGGTAATTAAAGAAATGCTTCATAAAATGAATATTGTAACAGTGGAACTTCCGGGATTTGAGGCGGATGATATTATTGGTACATTGTCCAAACGTGGAGAAACGGAAGGAATGGAAATCTCGGTGATTTCCGGAGATCGCGACCTGCTTCAGCTTGCATCAGAACACACTACAATCTGTATTCCGAAAACCAAAAAAGGGCAGACTACGGTGGAACATTACAGTGCTTCGGACGTTAAAGAAATATATAAAGTAACGCCAAAAGAGTTTATTGATGTAAAAGCATTAATGGGAGATTCCTCAGATAACATTCCGGGAGTTCCGGGGATTGGGGAAAAGGGTGCCACCGCAATTATTTCTCAGTTCGGCTCGATTGAAAATGCTTTTGAACATGCGGAGGAAATCAGCAATACCCGAAACAGAAACGCACTATTGGAACATTATGATATGGCACAAATGAGTAAAACACTCGCCACCATCAATACGGAATCTCCGGTAACGCAGGAAATCAGTCAGTGTATTTTCCCGGATATTTACACCCGGGAAGCATTGGAAATGGTAAAAAAATTAGAATTCAAAAGTATGATATCCAGATTTTCCGGTGTGACATCAAGCAATGATTGTGAAGAAAGTTTTTCCAGAATTGATAACATATTGGATGCGGATGAAACATTTCGCAGTCTTTCCAACGCTTCCTGCGTGGGACTTCACATTCAGAGGACTGAAAATATTCAGGGAATTTCTGTCTGCGCTGACGGTGAAAAAGTATATTATATCCCTGTGTCAGAATTCGTTACAGAAGATTATCTGATTGAAAAACTGAGAAATCTTACCGCAGCCGATGTTTCTTTCAGTGTGTTTTATATAAAAGAAAATAATGATATATTACAAAATGAAAATGAAAAAAGTATTTTTGATGCTGCAATTGCAGCATATCTTCTGAACCCGTTACAGAACAGCTATGCCTATGACGATATCGCCAGAGATTATCTGGAGATAAATGTCCCGTCATATGACGAAATATTTCCGAAAACAAAAAAAGGGGAAGTGCCGTCTGAGCAGATTGAAGATAATATATTGAGATATGCCTGCTATAATGCGCTGGTGCTATTTCAGGCAAAATCCATACTTTTAGAACAGTTAGATAAGAAAGGCATGCTGGATATTTATAATAATATTGAAATACCACTGACATACGTCCTGTATGACATGGAAAGAGCAGGGATAAAGGTTCAATCT
>CALWNA010000113.1 GCA_944382505.1 uncultured Lachnospiraceae bacterium | reverse complement strand
AGATTTTGGCGCATACCTCGGCACAGAAAACGAGCAGGTGCTTCTGCCGAAAAAAGAAATTCCCCAGGGAGTTGAAATTGGAGATTTTGTGGAGGTATTCATCTGCAGAGATTCTGAGGAAAGAATGATTGCAACGGTTCATAAACCAATGGCACAGGTGGGAGAAACCGCTTTGCTGACAGTTAAGGAAGTGACAAAGTATGGGGCGTTTCTTGACTGGGGGCTGGGAAAAGATTTATTTCTGCCTTACAGGGAACAGACGGTGAAGGTTCAGGCCGGAGACAAAGTGCTGGCCGGGGTATATACAGATAAGAGCAACCGGCTTTGCGCAACGATGAAAGTATATAATTTTCTTACCTGCAATTCCACATATGAAGAAAATGACATAGTAACCGGAACGGTTTACAATTATAATCCGCAATATGGTGCGTTTGTTGCAGTGGATAACAAGTATCATGGAATGGTTCAGCAGAAAGAACTGACAATGGAAGTTTATGTCGGTCAACAGATTACGGCACGGGTGAAAAGCGTGAGAGCAGATGGCAAGCTGGACTTGTCACTTAGAAAGAAAGCGTATCTTCAAATAGACGAAGATGCAGAGAAAATTTGTCGGTTTATGAAAAAAAATGGGGGTCAGATTGGATATACCGATAAAGCGGCGCCGGAAATCATTCGCCGGGATTTTCAAATGAGCAAAAGTGAGTTTAAAAGAGCTATTGGCAGATTGCTCAAAGAAAAACGAATAATCATTGGTGAAAATAACATATTTTTTAATAAATAAGGAAACAGCTATGCAATTTTAACAAAGTTTTTTTGATTATTTTGTATATTTACAATATAGTAATTTGAGGCGTTGTGATTTAGAATATTGGCATATGAGGGATAGAAAGCGCTATCTCAGTTTACTAGGAGGAAGAGAGAATATGGCAAGTTTATCATTAAAGAATATCTGCAAGATTTATCCGAATGGATTTTGTGCAGTAAAAGACTTTAACCTTGAAATCAAAGACAAGGAATTTATTATTTTTGTAGGGCCTTCAGGTTGTGGTAAATCTACAACACTTCGTATGATTGCAGGCCTTGAAGAAATTACATCCGGAGAGTTGTACATCGGAGACAAGTTGGTAAATGATGTAGAACCAAAGGACAGAGATATTGCGATGGTTTTCCAGAATTATGCATTGTATCCGCATATGACAGTATATGACAATATGGCATTTGGTCTTAAATTAAGAAAAGTACCGAAGGCTGAACAGGAAAGACTTGTTAAAGATGCAGCTAAGATTCTTGACCTGGAGCAGTTACTGGATCGTAAGCCAAAGGCTTTATCCGGTGGTCAGAGACAGAGAGTTGCCATGGGGCGTGCAATTGTTCGTAATCCTAAGGTATTCCTTATGGACGAGCCACTTTCTAACCTGGATGCAAAGTTAAGAGTACAGATGCGTGTTGAGATTGCTAAGATTCACAAGAGATTAGGGGCAACAATTATCTATGTAACGCATGACCAGACAGAAGCTATGACACTTGGTACAAGAATCGTAGTTATGAAGGATGGTGTAGTTCAGCAGGTTGATTCACCGAAGAACTTATATGATAAGCCGGTGAACTTATTTGTGGCCGGATTTATGGGCTCACCTCAGATGAATTTTATTGATGCTGAAGTAGAAAAAGACGGAAATGATATTAAATTACATATCGGTCAGGCCAGAACATATATCACAGTTCCTGCTGAGCAGGCGAAAAAGCTTGAAGAGGGCGGATATATCGGTAAGACGGTTGTTATGGGTATCAGACCGGAGGACATTCACGACGAAGAAAGCTTCATAGAAATGTCACCGGACAGTGCATTTAAGACAACAATCAGAATTTACGAATTACTTGGTGCAGAGGTTTACTTATATTTTGATGTAGAAGGCTTTGAATGTACTGCAAGAGTTAACTCACGTACAACAGCAAGACCTGGTGATGAGATAACAATGGCCATGGATCTTACAAAGTTACATATTTTTGATAAAGACACCGAAGAAGTTATCACAAACTAATTTTCAAAATAGAAAAAGTGCCGCATGGCACTTTTTTTCTATAATAGAAAGTTTGCAACCATTTGCTGTTGTAAAAAACGCTTTGCCATAATTTGTGGACAAAAAAGTGTGAAAAACAGCAAGCCATTTTGCCATAGTTTCTCTTGTTTTTTGATATGAACTGGTTTAAAATATAACTTGAGCAATTGTATATTTAGAAATATCGTTAAAATTATAAAAAAGTGTTTTTTGACAAGGAGTGGCCTATGATTTCAAACCAGATTTTACAAAATACGATAGAAGGAATAAAAAGTATTTCCAGAGTTGATTTGTACGTGGCAGATACAGACGGAAAAATCGTTGCCAGTACCTCCCAGAGTGGAGAACAGTTCGGACATGCGATAATGGCGTTTGTTGCATCGCCTGCTGACAGTCAGTCGGTACAGGAATATCAGTTTTTTAAGGTTTATGATGAAAACCAGTTGGAACTTATATTAATCGCCCAGGGCACCAGCGATGATGTTTTCATGGTAGGGAAGATGGCCGCATTCCAGATACAAAGTCTCCTTGTTGCATATAAGGAAAGATTTGATAAAGACAATTTTATAAAAAATCTGTTGCTTGACAATCTTCTTCTTGTTGATATATATAACAGAGCCAAAAAACTTCATATTGATGTGGATGCAAGAAGGTGCGTCTGTATCATTGAGACAAAAAATGAGAAGGACAGCGTTGCTCTTGAGACAGTTCGGACATTGTTTGCAGGACACAAAAAAGATTTTATCACTGCCGTAGATGAGAAAAGCATTATTCTCGTAAAAGAAATTGATGACAAGCAGGGTTACGAAGATATCGAAAAGATTGCAAAAACAATTGTAGATATGTTAAATACAGAAGCGATGGTCAAGGCAAATGTGGCGTATGGAACCATTGTGAAAGAAATCAAAGAAGTTTCCCGTTCGTTTAAGGAGGCCAAAATGGCATTGGATGTGGGAAAAATATTTTTCAGCACGAAGAATGTTATTGCTTACAACAATCTTGGCATTGGACGTCTCATTTATCAGTTGCCGATTCCGCTTTGTAAGATGTTCATACAGGAAATATTTGAAGGAAAGTCGCCGGATGAATTTGACGAAGAGACTTTGACAACAATTAATAAGTTTTTTGAAAACAGCCTGAACGTTTCGGAGACATCCAGACAGTTATATATTCACAGAAA
>CALWNA010000112.1 GCA_944382505.1 uncultured Lachnospiraceae bacterium | reverse complement strand
AGGGTACTGGGTTAAGGCTGTGGATAATATTATATACGTCTATAAAAGCGACGCAGAAACAGAAATTGCAGAGACAGATATCGATATCTCCGGATTTTCAGATCAGGAAAAAAGTATTTTGGAAAACGGCGTTTATCTGGAAAATGCAGAAGAATTATTCAAATATTTGGAGGCTAACACAAGCTGAAAGAAAGGAATTACAATTTTATATTGTGCGATAATTATGAAAGTTATTATAATCGGCGGCGGAGCGGCCGGACTTGTTGCGGGAATCACTGCTGCAAAAAAAGGCGCAGATGTAACAATCCTTGAAAAAGAAAACAAACCGGGGAAAAAAATTCTTATCACCGGCAACGGAAAATGCAATATCACCAATACAGATCTTAATGGGGAAAAGTATTACGGTGACAGAGAATTTGTAAAATCAGTCATTCATCGGTTTGGGTATCGGGAAACCATAGACTTTTTTCGACAATGTGGTGTTGTGGTAAAGAACAAGAATGGTTATATTTATCCAAGGAGTGAACAGGCAGTAACTGTTTTCAACATGTTAAGGGATGCGGCACTGAATTTCGGAGTGAAAATAAAAACCAATAATCCTGTAACCAAAATACAGAAAAAAACAGAAGGATTTGATGTGGATGTTGGTATTGTGCTGCACTGCGATAAACTCATTATTGCTACCGGCGGCATGGCGGCACCAAAAACCGGTTCCGATGGAACCGGTTTTAAACTGGCAGCTTCAATGGGGCATCATATTATAGAACCGAAACCGGGATTGACAGGGCTTGTCTGTGAAAAAAACAGCCTGAATAAGGCAGCTGGTGTTCGGACAAGCGCAACGGTGGCAGTTATAAAAAATGATGTTATTTTGCGGGCAGATACCGGGGAGTTACAAATTACAGATTACGGAATATCAGGGATTCCGGTTTTTAACATCAGCAGGCTGGCGGAAAAGGATACATATGTAAGAATAGATTTCATACCGGAGATGAACCATGAACAAACAAAAACTACCATAACAGAATTGCTGGAAAGCGGCGGATTTAGGCCGGCGGCTGCGATACTGAACGGCTTATTGAATGAAAAGCTGGCAATTGCATTACTGGAATCCGTTCATATTAACAAGAATGAAAGAGCAGAAAATATTACACCGAAACAGGTTGCGGCGTTGACGGAAGCTGTAAAAAACTATCTTGTCAGCGTAAAATCAACCCGGGGGTTTGCGTATGCACAGGTTACGCAAGGTGGAGTGGACACCAATGAAATTAACCCCGGCACAATGGAATCTCTGCTGGTTAAAGATCTGCATTTTGCAGGAGAAGTGATAGATGTGGATGGAATTTGCGGCGGATATAATTTACAATTTGCCTGGGCAACCGGAGCGATCGCAGGAGGAAATTGCTTTTCATGAAGTTTTTAAAGGTTTCGAACATAAAATTAAATATAGACGCCGATGAAAATACGGCGATACATCAGGCAATGAGATTATCGGGAGTCACCGCAGGAGATGTGATAGACAAAAAAATTATGAAAATGTCGATTGACGCCCGGAATAAAAGCGAGATACATAAAATATATACTGTCGGACTTTTGGTTGGAGAATACCGTAAAAAAAGAAAAAATGTTGCAGTTTATGATAAGGAACCGAAATACATCATGAAGTGCTTTGGAACAGAAAAACCGGAACACAGACCGGTTGTTGTGGGCTTTGGACCGTCAGGAATGTTTTGTGCATATATGCTTGCAAAATACGGGTATCGACCTTTGATTATTGAACGGGGAAGTCGGGTTGATGAACGGATAAAAAAAATAAATCAATTCTGGGAGAAAGGGATACTTGATCCGGAATGTAATGTACAGTTTGGTGAAGGCGGTGCAGGAACTTTCTCTGATGGAAAACTCAATACGCAAATTAAGGACAAAGAAAACAGAATTCAACTTGTGCTGGAAACTTTTGTGAAGTATGGGGCCAAAAAGAATATTCTTTATGATGCAAAACCACATGTGGGAACAGATATTCTGGCGGAAGTTGTAAAAAAAATGCGGCAGGATATTGAGAAGATGGGAGGAACATTTTATTTTGATACCGCTTTGTCTGACATTGTATTTGAAAATGACCGAATCCGCTCTCTGATTTTAAGTGATGGAGCAAGGATTGACACTGATATCTGTGTGCTTGCAATCGGGCATAGCGCCCGGGACACCTTTCAGATGCTTTATGAAAAAAACATTTCCATGGAGCAAAAGCCCTTTGCTGTCGGAGAACGTGTAGAACATTTACAGAGAAGAATTAATAAAAGCCAGTATGGATTTGCGGATAACAGGCTGGGTGCAGCCGGTTACAAACTGACATATAAGACCAAAGAAGGCAGAGGCGTATATTCTTTTTGCATGTGTCCGGGAGGGTATGTTGTGAACGCTTCTTCCGAGCCTGCACATACGGTTGTTAACGGAATGAGTTATAGTGGAAGAAACGGAACAAATGCAAACAGCGCTATTGTTGTAACCGTCACACCAAAAGATTTTCCGGGGGACAACCCTCTTTCGGGTGTTGTGTTTCAACGAGAGCTGGAACAGAAAGCATTTAAAGAAGGAAAAGGATTGATTCCAATTCAGAAACTGGGAGATTTTAAATCGGGAAGCGTATCAGAATATTTTGGAAATGTAAAACCGGAAACAAAGGGAAAAACAAATTTTGCGGATATTAACAAAATTTTGCCGGATTATATCTGCCGTTCTATTAAAGAGGGAATGGATTATTTTGGAAATGTCATTGAAGGGTTCAATGAAAATGATGTTGTGCTATCAGCGGTGGAAAGCCGCACTTCTTCACCGGTAAGAATGATCAGAGATGATAAATTCCAGTGTAATGTGAAAGGTCTTTATCCGGCAGGAGAAGGCGCCGGTTATGCAGGTGGAATCACATCTGCGGCAATTGACGGAATTAAAATATTTGAAAGTATTGCAGAAACATATCAGCCTTTTTCGTAATGACTTTTTGATGTTTTTGTAGTATGATATTAAGATGGATTAGCGAACAATATCGGAGTTTTTAAGGAGAAGGATATGAACATACGTTTTTTGGCGCAGTCAGAATATTTTAATGGAATCCATTTAAAAGATGACATTATTCTTGAAAAGGAATATGAGCAGGGAGATTTTATAAACCTGCCCAAAGTTCGATATTACCTTTATTTTCTTGAGGAAAATGTAAGAAAAGAAGTAATGCCTCACACGGATAAGGTAGATATTTTTCATATTGTGGATTGTCAGTATGATTCGGAATATCTTTATTTTACGGAATATGAGAATATGCTTGGGGAGGGATATACCTTTAATATCATAAGGTATAATATTAACGATCATACCCATACAAAAATCATCTCATTAAAGGACAATATTAATTTATATCCGGATAACAAAGAAATAAAGATTTATATTCTGGATGAATCAAACCTGATAATTCAACGAGCCCTACCCAAAAAATCAGAGAATGGCAGATATGTAGGATTTTTTGATTTTTCTCTGATTTTATTTAACTTTGTGAACAACAAGCAGATTCTTATTAATGAAGAAAATCTGACAAGAAATGGTATTGAGTATATTATTCCATACAACGAAACAAGCTGTATTATGAAAACCGGATATTCTCTTTTTGAAAATAACAGACATGAGTTGTTATCAAAAGAAGAAGCGGCAGTGGAAACCCTTTTTGTGCTGAATATACAGCAGTTAATCAGTGATTTGCAGTTAGAACAGCCGAATCTCGTCATGAATGCCATAGACCAGGCCTATTATGATACGACCATCGTCAGTGCCAAAATTCTTGATAATTTCCTTATTTATTCGAAATATAACTATGAAAATGATGATGAAAACATAATTTTCTATGATATGGATTCAAAGGGCGTCTACACATGTATTAATAAGACAACTTCCGGTGAATCTCTGCTGAAAAATGCGACAGTTATTGATTCCACGCCTTATATTTTATCGAAAAATTCTTCGGGGACACAGTTTTTCAATCTGATTCTCAACGATGTAGATACTACATATTCTGAAGATTATGATATTCGGTTTATCAATAATAATACGATCATTTCGACTTATATCGAGAAAAGTATCTTCGGTAAGGAAAAGGAAATGGTCACAATTCACAAATTCCCGTCAAAAAAGGTTATACTTCAGGAAAGAGGGGAATATATAGGGGCCGTGGCATCCAACAGTGAAACAACATACATTTTTTTGAAGTAGGTGTTATATGAATCAGCAAAAAATTAATAGAATTAATGAATTATATAAAAAATCTAAAACCATAGGACTGACAGACGAAGAAAAAGAGGAACAGCAACAGCTTAGAACGGAATATAGAATGAGCATCATTAATAATTTGTCAGAATCTCTGGAACATGTCCGCATTAAAAATCAGGATGGGACTGTTACAAAATTAAAACCGAAAAAGAGACATTAATATGACAACGAAGAAAGAAATCAGACAACAGATAATAAAACAACGGAAATGTATGTCAGCGGTGGAGCAGATTGCTAAAAGTTCACTTATATGCAACAAAATCTTAACGAATTCATGTTATATAAAAAGTAAAGTAGTGTATGTATATTGCAGTGTCAACCGTGAGGTATCATTAGAGATTTTAATACAAGATGCATTAAAAAATAATAAGATTGTGGCATTTCCAAAAGTAGAAGGAGATGACATATTTTTTTATTCGGTTTTATCTCCGGAGGAATTAAAACCGGGATTTTTTAATATCCCGGAACCTGTTGCGGCAGCTCCGGCCCCGAAAGGGGATTTGGTTCTTGTTCCCGGAGTGGCTTTTACAAAAAAAGGGGAGCGTTTGGGATATGGCGGTGGATTTTACGACAGATTTCTGACAAAAAATGAAATCTATTCCATTGGTGTTGGATATGATTTTCAGATAGTAGAAATGCTGCCGATGGAGAAACATGACCGGATATTAAATGAAATAATTTACAATTGACAGGAGACAAAAATGAGTTTCAACAATGAAACAGAAAAGCAAAAATTTTATATAAAAAAATGTAAAGAACTTGTGGCGGCAAAAGAACAATTGTATGGCAGAAAATTGACCGCCTGTGTTGTGACATTTGGGTGTCAGATGAATTTTAAGGATTCAGAAAAACTTATGGGAATCCTCACAGAGATTGGATATGAAGAATCTGAGGATGAACATTCAGATCTGGTACTTTACAACACATGCACCGTAAGAGAAAATGCCAATTTAAAAATATATGGAAGACTGGGATATTTGTCCAAAATAAAAGAAAAAAATCCGGAAATGATTGTGGGACTGTGCGGCTGTATGATGCAGGAGCCTCATGTGGTGGAGAAAATCAATAAAAGCTATCGGTTTGTTGATATCATTTTTGGCACACATAATATTTTTCTTCTTGCTCAGCTTCTTTATAACAGATTGATGAGCGGTCATAAGATTGAAGAAATATGGGAAGGCACGACAGAAATTGTGGAAGATTTGCCGACGGTCAGAAAATATAATTTCAAATCCGGAGTAAATATTATGTATGGCTGTAATAATTTTTGCAGCTATTGTATTGTCCCTTATGTAAGGGGCAGAGAGCGGAGCAGAAAACCGGAAGATATCTTAAATGAAATTCGGGAGCTTGTAAAAAACGGTGTCGTGGAAATTATGCTTTTGGGACAGAATGTGAATTCTTATGGAAAAACACTGGACAATCCAATCACCTTTGCCGGACTTCTTGAAGAGATAGAAAAAATAGAAGGATTAGAACGAATCCGGTTTATGACTTCTCACCCAAAGGATTTATCCGATGAATTAATTGAAGTCATGGCAAAATCTGACAAAATCTGCAGACAAATGCATTTGCCGCTTCAGTCCGGAAGCAGCCGGCTTTTAAAAATAATGAACAGACATTATGATAAGGAACACTTTTTGGAACTGGCAGATAAGCTCCGCAAGGCAATTCCCGATATCGGGCTTACAACCGATATCATTGTAGGATTTCCGGGAGAGACAGAAGAAGATTTTCAGGAAACACTTGATGTTGTGAGAAAAGCAGAATTTGATTCGGCATTTACATTTATCTATTCAAAACGTTCCGGCACTCCTGCCGCTAAGATGCCGGATCAGGTGCCGGAGGACGTTGTAAAAGACAGGTTTGACCGGCTGCTGAATTTAGTAAATGAAATTTCAAGAAAGAAGACAAAATTATTGGAGAACACAGTACAGCAGGTACTGGTGGAAGAGATAAACAAAAAAATTCCAGGCTATGTTTCCGGGAGACTTAGCAACAATTCCGTTGTTCATTTTAAAGGGGCGCAGGAACTGATTGGCAGTATTGTTCCTGTCAATTTAAAGGAAGCAAAAGGTTTTTATTATATAGGAGAATTAGTGAAATAATATGAGTTTACCACCAATGATGCAGGATGTATGGGAGAATCATTTCGATTCCCTTACTCCGATGATGAAAATGTACTTAGAAACAAAAAAACAGCATAGTGACTGTATTATTTTTTACAGACTGGGCGATTTCTATGAAATGTTTTTCGATGACGCTATAACAGCGTCAAAGGAAATGGAAATCACACTGACGGGTAAAAGCTGCGGACTGGAAGAGCGAGCGCCTATGTGCGGAGTACCATATCATGCTGTCGATACATATTTAAACAGACTGGTGACAAAAGGCTACAAAGTTTGTATTGTAGAGCAGACAGAAGATCCTGCACAGGCAAAAGGGCTTGTGAAAAGAGAAGTTGTCAGAATTGTGACGCCGGGAACAAATTTAAACACTGCTGCCATAGACGAAGAAAAAAATAATTATCTTATGTCCATTGCGTATGTCGGTGGAAAATTCGGTATTTCCATCGCTGATGTTACAACCGGCGACTATTATGTGACGGAGGTAGAAACCGAGAGAAATGTAATCGATGAGATTCATAAATTCATGCCCAGTGAAATTATCTGTAATCACGCATTACTTATGTGTGGTATGGATATAGAAGATATTAAAAACCGCCTTTCCATTTCTGTTTTTGAGCTGGAGGATTGGTATTTTGATGAAGAAATATGTTCCGATGTGTTAAAGGAACATTTTTCCATGATGGATCTGACCGGGCTTGGAATTTCGGATATGGGGCTGGGTATTATTGCATCCGGTTCTCTTTTGAAATATCTTTATGAAACCCAGAAAAATTCACTGTCACATATGACAAAACTGATTCCCTATTCAACAAATACATTTATGATTCTCGACACATCTACAAGAAGGAATCTTGAACTTTGCGAGACCTTAAGAGAAAAGCAAAAACGAGGCTCTCTTTTGTGGGTTCTCGACAAGACAAAGACGGCGATGGGGGCAAGAACGTTAAGGAGTTATATTGAACAGCCTTTAATTTCAAAAGAGGAGATTATTCATCGCCAGAAAGTAATTGAGGAACTTAATAAATCACTTATTACAAGGGATGAATTGCGAGAATATCTTGCCCCGATATATGATTTGGAAAGACTGTTGAGCAAAATTTCTTATCGGTCTGCCAATCCGAGAGATTTAATAGCATTCAAGACATCTCTGGAGATGCTGCCGCATATTAAAAATATTATCAGGGATTTCAAATCACCATTGTTTCGGGATATTTACAACAGACTGGATACGTTGGAGGATATTACATTTCTGATTGCGCAGTCCATTACAGATGATCCGCCCATTAATATTAAAGAAGGAGGGATTATCCGGACCGGTTACAATGAAGAAATCGACAGACTGAGAAACGCAAAAACAGAGGGAAAGACATGGCTCGCCAGTTTAGAGGCAGAAGAAAAAGAAAAGACCGGAATAAAAAATTTAAAGATAAAATATAACAAAGTTTTCGGTTATTATCTTGAAGTGTCAAATTCTTTTAAAAATCAGGTACCTGATTATTATGTCAGAAAACAGACACTTGCCAATGCCGAAAGATATACCACGGATAAATTAAAGAAACTGGAAGATATCATTCTTGGTGCGGAAGATAAATTATTTGCATTGGAATATAATATTTTTACTGCGATTCGGGATGAAATCTTTCAGCAAATAAACCGAATACAAAAAACTGCGAAAGCAGTGGCACAGATTGACGTATTTGCCTCTTTAGCGTATGTGGCGGAGCATAACCATTATGTAAAGCCGAAAATTAACGAACGAGGGGTTATCGATATTAAAGACGGAAGACATCCTGTGGTTGAAAAGATGATGGCTGAAAACATGTTTATTCCGAACAATACATATCTTGATATGAACAAAAACAGACTTGCCATTATTACAGGACCAAATATGGCAGGAAAATCGACATATATGCGGCAGACAGCGTTGATTGTGCTGATGGCGCAGATTGGATCCTTTGTGCCGGCAAAATCGGCAGACATATCTATTTGCGATAAAATATTTACAAGAGTGGGGGCGTCTGATGATCTTGCCAGCGGACAGAGTACTTTTATGGTGGAAATGACAGAAGTCGCCAATATTTTGAGAAATGCAACCTCCAACAGCCTTTTAATTCTTGATGAAATCGGCAGGGGAACCAGCACTTTTGACGGTTTGAGCATTGCATGGGCAGTAATTGAGTATATTTGCGATAAAAAGATTCTCGGTGCAAAAACACTGTTTGCCACCCATTATCATGAACTGACAGAGCTTGAAGGTACTCTGCCCGGAGTAAATAATTACTGCATCAGTGTCAAAGAACAGGGGGACGATATTGTTTTCTTAAGAAAAATTATAGCGGGTGGTGCCGATAAGAGTTACGGAATTCAGGTGGCAAAACTGGCAGGGGTACCGGATTCTGTATTGAACAGGGCGAAAGAACTGGTAGAAGAATTAACGAATGCGGATATTACCGCAAAAGCGAAAGATATTGCTGCAAATATGCAGCCGGGAAATAATGTACTTCCGGGCATGAATGACGATCCGGAAGTGCATCAGATGACACTGTTTGACACCATTCGGGAAGATGATATCATAAAAGAAATACAGGAACTGGATTTGGGAGAAATGACGCCGATTGAGGGGCTTAATTATCTTTATAAGCTTCAAAATCAGTTGAAAAACAGATGGTAATATAAAGGAATTTTAAATGAGCAGAATTCATGTATTAGATCAGAACACAATTAATCAAATAGCTGCCGGGGAAGTGATTGACAGACCGGCGTCCATTGTAAAAGAATTGTTGGAAAATGCTATTGATGCCGGAGCAACAATGATTACCGCAGAAATAAAAGACGGCGGTATATCATTGATACGGATTACAGACAATGGAATCGGCTTTGAAAAAGACGATATCAAAGTTGCAT
>CALWNA010000111.1 GCA_944382505.1 uncultured Lachnospiraceae bacterium | reverse complement strand
ATAGGTAAGTCTCCTTTCGGTTATTTTGTGGTGATTTAATTATAAAGGATATGGGCTCCTGTGCCTACTTTTTTGCTTAAAAAAATAAAAAGGTTCTAAACCTTACCCCCAAGTAAAGTTTAGAACCGTTTTTTATTGCTGCAAATATAGTTCCCGATACATGGCGACAGCACACTGTTTTATTTGTTTCCATTTCCAGTGCACTCATGTCCGGATATATTTTATCAATCCGGTTAATGCAGAAACATTTTTATGATTTTTAAATACAGGCGTTTGTATGGCTGATATCTCATGGGCATATCTATCCAGCAGTATTTTTTTAATATGCTTTTTTCATGACTGAATGTCTCAAAACTCTTTTTGCCATGATATGCACCCATACCACTGTTTCCTACTCCGCCAAATCCCATTTCCGAGGTTGCCAGATGCATAATGGTATCATTTACACAACCGCCTCCAAAAGATACATATTTGAGAAATCTTTTTTCAATCTCCTTGTTTTTTGTAAATACATATAACGCCAAAGGTTTCTCCCGGTCTTTCACAAATTTTTCTGCCTCATCTATGCTATCATAGGATATTACCGGCATTACCGGGCCAAAAATTTCTTCCTGCATAACGGCATCCTCCCCGGTCACATTATCCATGACCGTAGGCTCTATCTGCAAGGTTTCTTCATTGCTGTTTCCGCCATATACAACTTTATCCTGATGGATTAACCCTTTGATTCTGTCAAAATGCTTCCGGTTGATAATTTTTCCGTAATCAGGATTTTTCAGTGGATTTCTCCCAAAGTTTTTCTCTATCTGAATCTGCACCTGCTTTATAAATTCATCCTTAACTTTTCGGTCCACAAGAATATAATCCGGCGCAACACATGTCTGACCACAGTTTAAATATTTCCCGAAGACAACCCTTGCCGCTGCCAGTTTTAAGTTGCATGTATCGTCTATGATGCACGGGCTTTTTCCACCCAGTTCCAACGTAACAGGCGTAAGATTTGCAGACGCTTTCTCCATGACAAGTTTTCCCACGGTGACGCCGCCGGTAAAGAAAATATAATCAAATTTCTGGTTCAGCAGTTCCGTGTTTTCCGCCCGTCCACCTTCTACAACCGCAACATACTCTTCCGGAAACACTTCTTCCACAACTTTCTTTATCACTGCTGATGTCTCCGGGGAATACGCTGACGGTTTTAGAATACAGCAGTTTCCTGCAGCAATAGCTCCAACCATCGGTTCCATGCACAACATAAAAGGATAATTCCACGGAGACATAATCAGCACATTTCCATAAGGTTCCTGCACAGTGAAACTTTTTCCATGAAAATTTGCCAGTCCCGTCCTGCACCTTTTATTTCTGCTCCATCTTTTTATATGTTTTATCTGGTAGGATAATTCACTTAATGTCAACCCGATTTCACTCATATATGCTTCTGTTTCTGACTTTCCCAGATCCTTTTTTAATGCCTTGCTTATTTCTTCTTCATTGTCCATAATGGCTTTTTTGAGCTTCTTAAGCATATCTATTCTGTAATGAACATCTATTGTTTCTCCTGTACTAAAAAACTTCTTCTGTTTTTCCACTAATTGGCTTATTTCCATTTTTAACCTCCCGACAAATCAAATATTCTCCGGCTATCTTATAATACATCTTTTCCAATTCCTTTGCATCCATAAGCTTTGGAACCAGATAAAGAGGGTTGCTCTCGCTGTCAGCATGTTTTGCCATTTTGGGTATGTCTTTTTCCTCAATATCACATATATGTTCCGGGATGTCCATTGACGCATTCATGGATTTAATCCAGGAAATAAATTTTTCTGAAGCAACGCTGTCCGAATCATTTTCCTGTGCAATTTCACAGACTCTTGCAAGTTTTCCAAGACGCTTATGGCAACTCTTTCCGTATTCTTCCAAAAAATATGGAAGAATAACGGCGTTCGCCAGTCCGTGGGGCACAGAATACTGTCCCCCAAGAGAATGTGCTACGCCATGAACATATCCGACGTAGGACTGGGTAAAGGCAATGCCCGCACAGTAAGCCGCCCGGAGCATATTCGCCCTTGCCTCCCCATCTTTCCCATTATCATAGGCTTTCTTTAAATTATTTTTTATCAGGACAACTGCTTCTTCTGCCATTGCCCTTGTATGCTTTGTCGTGCTGCCTCCGATATAAGCCTCCACAGCATGGGTCAGCGCATCCATTCCGGTTGTTGCCGTAATATGCTTCGGAAGACCCAGCGTTACATGATAGTCCAACACTGCATAATTTGGAATCAAATAGAAATCATTAATGGGATACTTGTGATGGGTTTGATCATCTGTAATTACCGCTGCAAGGGTTGTCTCGCTTCCGGTTCCCGCTGTGGTTGGAACCGCAAAAAACAACGGCAGCTTTTTGTGTATCTTTAAAAGGCCGCGCATTTTGCTGACCGGCTGTTTTGGCTTTGCGATTCTCGCACCTGTAACCTTTGCACAGTCCATAGAAGAACCTCCCCCAAAACCTATTATAGATTCACAGTGATTGTCCAGATACATCTGTCTTGCATCCTCCACATTACTGATCGTCGGATTTGCCACCGTTTCATCAAATACAACAAATTTTATATAACTTTTTTCCAACGCCTGTTTCAACCCATTTAACAGTCCCAGGGAATTTATGCCCTTATCTGTGACAATTAATACTTTTTTAATACCTTTTTTACGCAACTCTTTTGCTATCTCCGGCATTCCCTGAAGTATCTCCGGTTCTCGGTATGGCAATACCGGTAATGCCATTCGAAAGCAAAACTGAAAAACTCTGCAATATATTTTTTTAACGGATTCATTTTTTTACTCCTTTAACAGAAAATTATCTTTTTGTAACAAAAATAATACCAAACGCTTCCGGTCCGATATGCGTTCCTATCGTCGGTCCGATTTGAAGCCTGTTTGCAAATTTATATCCCTCTTTTTCTAACTTTTCCTCCAGTTTCTCACTGTTTTCTGTTCCATAGGAGTAGATACTGTAAATCGGAAAATCCTTATCAATCTCCATATCCTGGAGAAGTTTCCTGATTTGCATAATGGCTTGTTTTTTCCCGATACATTTCTTTACGATCCCCACTTCGCCGGCATCTGTCAGCGTAATAATCGGCTTAATATTGACGGCTTCTCCCACTGCCGCTGCCGCCTTGCTGAGCCTGCCGCCTTTATAAAGGTATTCCAGCGTATCGATTGCCGCAATACACTTCACATGGGATTTTAAGCACTCGATTTCCTTTACGATATCCTGTGCTGATTTATTTTCCTCTGCCATTTTTTTGGCATAATCCGCCAGAACTTTAATACATACCGTAGCAGTAAGTGAATCTATGATATATATCTTTTCATAATCCACCATGCTCTTCGCCAATACGGCGCTTTGGCAGGTTCCGCTGAGAGCAGAGGATAGCAGAATACAGATGATTTCATCACCTTTTTCCTTGACATCTTTAAAAATCTCAACAAACTCCTGTGGAGATGGCTGAGATGTTTTTGGGAATTCTTGATTTTCCGCTAGTATATTATAAAACTGATTTCTCTCCAAATTGACGCCTTCCACATATTCGTCATCACCAATGGTTATTTTTATCGGAACCAATTCCATATTTTTTTCTTTTATTTCTTCCAGCTGATAATCTGAAGCTGCATCCACTAATATTCTTATCATATCATTACCTCTTCCGCCATATCTGAAATCAGGTCAAATATATTAATGATTTCAACGGCTTTTTTTTCTCCGAATTTTTTTACAAGAGAATCTACTATTTTGATAATTTTTACATGCTGTTTCATATAAATATCCGCTTTATCAAGATTAAACTTTACATAAACTTTTCGTTTATCACTTTGCGAGCGCTCTTTTTCTATGATACCTTTACTTTCCAGACTGTTCAGCGTTCTGTTCATTTGAGATTTCAACATTTTCGTTTTTTTACACAAATCTGTGGCTGTAATATCCTTTTCCGGCGTATTCTTTTGATTTCTGTATAAAATATTGCATATAATTGATTCATTATATGTCATATCCGATACAAGCCGTTCGTTATTTATACT
>CALWNA010000110.1 GCA_944382505.1 uncultured Lachnospiraceae bacterium | reverse complement strand
TTGCCGATATGACCACTTTCCAGTCCACAGCTGCCAACACTGCCGCACTACCTACCGTGGCTATAAATGTCTGCGCCATTGTCTTAATTGCTCTTATTCCTGCTGCTTTAATCCATTGTTTTGCTTTAATCTTCATCTTATACCTTCCTTTCACTGCCTTATTGGCAGATTTTTTACTCTTTCATAGATTTCTGTTCCTGTACCGTTACCACCCAAATTGTGATAAGCCTCATATAAATACTCAAAATCTTTCATATCTTCCAGTGATATGCTTTCACGGTCTATGTACTGTTTACCGAGGGTATATATTTTATTATGGAGAATTGCCAAAACTCCTTCTTTAATTAGCTTATTAGAGGAGTACTTATATTTAATATAGTTAAATCCGCTTAATAGTATCGCTGCCAGAAGTGACGGAATTCCGATTAATGATAGTATCTGATAAAGAGTCATTCCGCCTCTCCTTCCATCTGTCTCAATGTTTCTTCCAACTCATTAATTTCCGCCCTAAGCGTTTCCGTGTAGGCTATCTGCTCGGCATATTCTTCCCTTGTGGCAACCCCCATTGCAATTTTTACCCCGATATAATCGTATTCAGCCAGCTTTGCTTTTTGCTCATCAATCTGTACCTGTATGCCTAACTTTTCAAGCATTTTTAATTCTGTTTCATCCATAATTAAGCCTCCTCATCATTTTCATCATCCCAATATCCATATGCCCAAAAATCAATCTGTGAGCCTTCACCCAGGATTGATGTATCTTCAAATCCATATAAAGATACATCCTTGATTTCCGAACCGACTACCATACGATTATGGCTATACGTTCGATATGATACCGCTGATGACGCGGCATAGCCTTGCCCGTTAATGCTCTCTTCTAATGCATAAGTAGTATTTTCAGTCGGTTTAATACCTACCATATATCTAACACGCATATTATTAAATTCTAAAAATCCCTGAGTGATACTTGTTGCGTTGCCAATTGCTTGCCAATAAATATGTATGGCAGTTATTCCTTTGCCTTCCAATGTGTCCCCGTTATCATCTGTGCTAAAAGCCACTCCTTTTACACCGTTTTCGGTATTACCACTATAAGTCACTCCGTCAATAGTTTGTCCAATTGCGTCCACTCCCGGAATTATAATAGTTCTTATTTTCTTCCATGTACGTTCACGTGTAGCCAATTCCAATGTTTCATTTTGGCTTTGCTGTAAATTTATCAAAGCTTCGTCCACATATGATTTAAAACTATTGATTGCTTCAACTAATGAATCACTATTGTCAGTCGTAAGTTCACTTAATTCCCCTATCACATTCGATAGTTCGTCCAAGTACTCCTTATTCTCGTGTGTATGCCTTGCTTCCGTGTTTTCCGCTACATCCGGAGCATCTTCGACTTTTTCGTAAAGCCAAGGTATAAGTGTTGAGTACCACGAGCCGCCTGTCGCAAATGCCTGTGATACCATACTTCCAATCTCATTTAATGTAATGTCATCCTGTAAATCTACATTTCCTATTTTCCTTGTGGTCGGAACCATGCCATTCAAAGTTTCATCTGATAATCCATCTAAAAACTCTTTATTATCATGTGTATGTCTTGCTGCCGTGTTTGCTCGTACGTCAGTATTGCCGTTGCTGACGTAACTTTGTATGACGTTATACCCAGTGGCCAATATTGCACCAGCAAAAGTTGTATTGTTGAACTTTGTAAAAAGCTGGTAATAAAGTTCTTCCGGAGTGATATCGGCATTTAAAGGTAAATTTGCCACCTTTCTGGTAGCTGGCACCATTCCATCTAATGTAGGCTGTATCGCTTCAATCACTACATCTTTCATATCCGCATATATTTTTTTATAATATTGATTAATAAGAGAATATGTTACCAGTTCAATATTTTCCACATCTACGGTCTGACCCGGGGCCACAGTTGAAATTGTGATAACCATACTGTATCCATCCGGCACTATATAATCATCCGATAACGTCTCCACATCTTCTGTATCCAGCAATATATAGCTCAATTCAACATTCCCTTCTGATATCATATTCCCTATCTCGATGTATCCGCCACTTGGAATATCAAATGTAGAATTTCCGGAGAACTCTTTATATGATTCCTGGGTCCCGGATTCATTCCATCGACCAACGATAATCGGCTCACTGCTTGAAATACTTACAAAAGAATGCCCCTGAATCTTAATACTGTCCTGTGGTTCCAATACTATATTCTGCTTTTCTTGTGCGTTACACAAATTTGCAAGCATAATGTTGCTTCCAACTGATTTTACGACTTCCACCTTATTACTGTCGATAATGCTGCTTATAGCTTTAATATCGCTTTGCTTTGTCCACTGGATAGTTTTTCCATCTGCTATGTATAGCACATCATTTACATTATTCTGTGCGTCTTCTATGGCATCATCCAAAGCATGCTGTGCATCTTCTATGGCTTGATTCAACTGGTTCTGATACACCAGCACTTTTGCCAGTGCATCCGTCAGTGCCGTATATTCATTCACAGCAGTAATCTGTTCATCATTATAAAGTGTCGTATCCACCTTAACTTTGAACTGTGCACTGTACAGTACCTTAACACTTTCCGTATCATTACTGTCTTCCACTCTTAAAATCTGTATTTCATAATATCCTGTCCCTGATGTGGCACAGTCCTGCTGCGTAAAAATATATTCAACATTCCCACTGTTGTTAACTACAGCGCTGTTGAATGTGATTTTGTCATCCGTCCGGATTCCCCTGACCACGGCGATATCTGTCATTGAATTAAGAACAATTCTTCCGCACCCGTTAGTCAATGTCACATCTATAGCACGCGCTTCTACTTCTCCCTGGATAAGATTTACCTGCTTTTCACAGCCGGGATATGTTGTATCAAGGCTTAATTTATATGTAATCAGTTCACCCATTTCACTCACTCCTTTTCTCAGAGCATAACAAAAAACGGAAGCCTATCTCTAGGCCCCCGTTAAAACAAATCACTGTGTCCACTCCTTAAGCTGTTTATCCAGCTCTGACAATCTCTTCCATCGTCCTGTTTTATACAGTTTCTTCCGGATTTCCTTTTTTCCCTCCAAATCTGTTGTCGATATGTACTGCTTTTTCAATTCGTCAATCTCCCACTGCGCTGCCGTGTCTTCCGAGTCATCCACCATCTTTTTCTTATTCTTTGATGATGTTGTCATATACAATCCTGCCGACTTCATTTGCCGGATGATTTCCTTTCTCTCGGATTCGTCTGCTTCAAGATATTTTGGTTTAAGCACCCTAGTAAATTTTCCTCTTACACTACTTAATGCCTGTTCTCTGATTTTTTCATCTGAATATCCGGGATATTTTGCCCGGACTTCCTCCTCGCTTTCGGATATCATTTCATCAATCACCGACTTATCTCCGTTTTCCAGATAGTCGTTTATGATATCTTCCGTTGTCTTTTCTATTCCAATACCCTCAAGAAATGCTTCTATTACCTTGTCTCCTCTGGCAGGAAAAATATTTTTACCGATAATGTCATGTCCCAAATTTATGACACCATGTACATCCCTCAGCAGATTGGTAACCGGCATACCATAAAATGCCGCTATGGCGCCGCTGACTTTTTCTATTGCTTCTAAAGGACTTTTCTTCCCATCCGACACTTTGCATGCTATATCAAAAGCAGCTTTTAGGTCAGCTATAAGAGCCAAATCTGAGCGTTCCACATCGTATCCCTCAAATATACTGATTACATCTTTTGCATATGGTAGCCATGTCAGCGGGTTCAAATCTCCGGTAATACCGTATGTTCCAATAACATTTCCGGAAAAAGCCTTCATATATTTCTCCACATATGATTTATCCTCATCCTCTTCCCTATTATTTCTCATGGCCTGTACCAGTGCCTTTAGCGCTGCATTTACTACAGTCTGGAGTATTATGGCTGACACAGCCCTTGCCATATATTTTTTATTTGTCCTCGCGCCTTTAAGTGCATCCACAAACAGATTCCATGTCACTGTCGGTTCTGCCATAAAAGCTGTAGCCATCTTTGCCAATTTGTCTTTAGAGCTCATGTTTACGCTTCTTGATATAACAGAATCATACACCTGAGTATAATTTATTACTTCATCGAAACGTTCCGACGCAGCCTTAAAGAATTCTTTCTCGTTGCCTTTGAAATCGCCTTTTTCTATTGTTTCCTTTTTTACAGCATTCCATATATGGCACCAGGTAAGTTCATCCATTTTCCCCGGGAGCCTTCCTAACAGTTTTTCATCCATAACCTTGTAGGCCTTACCCCACAGTGTATCTGGCCTTTTATTGACAAGGTACTCTAGCATTCCTTGTCCAGTTCCCGTATCATATCCACCCATTTCTTTTACTATGGCAACACCACAGTACTTTTTACATTCGTCCCAGTCCCGTTTTCCAAATGTCGTTTGGGCAAAATACTTCGGATCCACCAGTGCCATTGCCCTGCATAACGCCGATGGCTGCTGTATGGCCACGGATAGAGAAGCATATACTGCTCCTTTTTTGAACTTACTTATCATCTTGTCAAGCCCTGCTGCCACACTGTCTGCTCTGATTCCTCCGTTCAGGCTGCTAATAAATTTGTCCATGTACTGTGTTGACTTATCTCCATGGGTTCCTTTCATCATCTGTTTTACGGAATCACCTGTTGATATGATTTCTCCCTCTTCATCCCTGAATATTTCTTTGTAATTGTAAACCTTGTTCAGATTATTCTGGGCAACTGCAAGGGCATTATATGTAATCATCTGATTTATATGTCCTGCTGCTGTTTCCGTAAAATTACCTATGACCACCGGCGTACTTGCTTTCTCCTGCAGTGCTTTTGTAAAAGACTTTGACAAAAGACTTGACTGTATATTATGATGTTCGTCAGCACTATGTTCGATAAAACTGTCCGCTGTTTTGTATGGGAAATAATAACTTTCATTGAATTTTTTTAGACCGTACAGTTCCATAGATGTCTCATTGCCAAGTTCTGCCATATCTTTTGACAGATATCCCACCATCTCATTCGCATATGCTTTTTGCTCTGATGTGAGAAAATTGGATATTTTTGCAAGGTCAAAACCTCTTACATGATAAGACGCTTTTTGTGTTTTTACCTTATCAAGTTCTATTTTTTTCTTATCTTTATATGCAATTTTCTTTTCCATAATGATTCCGCCCTTTGACAGATGTTGCGCATTCTGCAACACATTCTTTTTTTCCCTATTGGCGGTCGCATACAGATACATCACCTGTTCCACATCAAGCTGGAGTCCATCTTCAAGCTCTAATTTCTTATCAAAATTCCAGTCATCATAATGATGTTTTTCCTTTGT
This sequence comes from uncultured Lachnospiraceae bacterium, assembly GCA_944382505.1. GTDB lineage: Bacteria > Bacillota > Clostridia > Lachnospirales > Lachnospiraceae > Eubacterium_G. The sequence continues at coordinate 31,626 of CALWNA010000110.1, read as the reverse complement.
TTTGGTTATAAACTCCGCCGCTTTATACATGTTCTTTGCAGCCTTATCCTGGCCCATCCGGATATCCTTAAACAGACTGGAGGCAGTTTCTCCCATGTCTTTAAAGAAATATATTGGTGTCTTATTGTTGTAAAGCGGTTCTCTTATGGCATTAGCAATTTTATTGTCATATTCATAGTATTCCTTTCCTGTCTGAAGTTCATCTATGAATTTCCGGCCAATCTTTTCAATATCCTGTTTTTTCTCATTTATCTCTATCTCTCTCTCATTTCCGATGATAGTATTAAAATGATTGACAATATCATTTATCTGCTCCAATTCCACTCTGCTGAGCTGTGCAAGACGTTTTCCTGCTATGGTATTTCGCAACGTTTCAAGCATATTGTCCACATCCTGATCATAACTTCCTTGGAGTTCAAAATCCGGTGTACCCTGTCTATTCAGTTCTGCATATGCCACTTTCAGCTTGTCCAGCATTTCCTGATTAAATACACTTGTATTTTCCAAAAATGTCTGACAGAATTCCGCTACCTTTCCGACAAATCCATATGAAACGTGCTTCTGGTTCGTAGGTTTCACCACCATAGTATTTATCCGTTTTACAGTTCTTATGATGTTATTTCTTAATTTTTCCTTTTCTCTTGTGTTCCACACAGAATTTTCACGGTTTCTGATGCTTTCCACTCTTTTGTTAATGCGGTATTCATACTCTGCTTTCAGTTTCAATTCACGGTTTCTCTGTTCTTCTCGCCATTTCTGTCTTGCTTCCCTAAGAGACTGCTGCTGGTTTCGTCTGAACTCTCTTATTCTTTTTGCGTATTCAACACGCACTTTCCCCAGTTGTTCTTCATACAGGGACTGTTTCTCTGCCAATTCGTCCATTTGATTTTTGACTTTATTTCTGATTTCCGGAAGTCTTGAGTATTCGGCCAGAACTTCCGTGGCACAGTACTCAGCCGCATCTTCAAAATTAAATCCCCAATCATTGTCATAATCGTTCTGCAGATCGAACAGAATATTTTCCAGCTCTGCCGGCTGGTCATTCACAGCTACATCCTTTTTAAATGTTTCCGGATAAAGTTCACTTAATTCATTCCACTTACTGTCAAGTGCCACACCATTGTTTGCAACAATGATCTTGCCCATCATGCTCTTTCGCCAGTCCTCGTATGTACCCCCTATCGTGTACTCGATTTCCGCTTTCTGGTCAGCCGTCAGCCTGATTCTGGTCTTCCTTAACTCATCCAGTATCCCTTGGGAATAGTCCGTCCTCTTATTATCCGGACGTTTTTCATTGAGTGCCCTGTATGCCACGAGCTTAAGCTGCTCAATTATCTGTTCTGCGTCAAGATTTTCTTCGACTGCCTTATCAAATACATTTTTAATGGAGTCTTTCAGCTCATCCTTATTCAGTATAGTTTTTGTCTCCTTAATCATCTTGTAAGTCAGTCTGTCAATTCCACGAACTCCTATCTTATTCCCCTTGGTGATTTCAAACATCTCTCTCAGATGCTCCTTTGCCTGGTAATACTGTCTGTTATCAATTAATGCTTCATCATAAGTCTTTGGAGATATCTGCCTATCCTGATACAGCAGACCTTCAATATCTGACTTTCCTCTGGTACGTCCAAAATGTTTGTTTACGTCTTCTGATAATGAATCTCCGTAGTATTCCTTGACCTCATTTAGAAATTCTGCTACACTTAATTTAGAACTAGTGAACGTGTCGGAGCTTTTGCTCCTAACCGCCTCCAGCATTCGGCTGGTGCTAGTTCTATTTTTTTGTGCTTTGCATGCATACAGAGAATCTACATAATACGTACCCATATTATTTGATTCATATCGGTCAATAATCATTCGGTAGTAATATCTGCTATTATTCTTGCTGTCTATACATCCCATAAGGATGTACGAACTGTCAGAATGTTTTCTTCCTTTCTCTGTCTCATTCACTTTTATTCCGTTTTTTATTGCATCTCCTAAATTTAATGCTATAAATGTGTTTGCTTCATTTATTCTTCCTGATATTCCATGCCTTATTCCTTCATTGGTGATCTGTATCTTGTCTCTTGTATCCAAATTAGTGATGACAGGATTATTTCGTCTTAACTCCACTCCTTTATATGACTGCAGATTATCCATTGCTTTATTTACAATAGAACGCCTGTCAGTAAATTCCAACATGTTTATTGCGTTTTTAACTGGTATTGTAATATCAGATTTCTTTGCCAGTTCATCATAAGTATAATTTCTGCTCTGGTATCTGATATCTTCATTTTTGGATTTTTTATTGATATTTTTATACTCATCGGATATACTATTAATAGAACCATATTTGGTTATCTGTGATGGCAATTGGAGCCTGAGCTTAGATAACCAAGTATTGGTTCTTTTTTTATTGGAATCAACATATCTAATGGTAGAATTATTAATCATATTCTGTAAACTTTTTACTTTTTTATCGTATGCACTTGTTATAATTCCAAAATCCTGTAATTCTCCTCTCTTATTATATGGGTCTACCAATAATGCTGCCATTACCGGAATTCCCTTATCTGTATAAAGTTCTCCCAAGATGACCAGGCTGTCATTCCTTGTAACGGAATCCATAACGATAACAGGTTTTTCCAGTATCTCCGGCACCTGCTTTATTAAATCAATAGTCATGTCTTTATGCTTATCAAGAATTTTCTGTATCTTTGATTTTCCGAAATAAATATTAAAATCTTTGACATTAATGGATTTTAATGCTTCAGAAGTTGTCCCGATAAGAAATCTTCCATTGTCCTTCAGTCTCTGCCCCCGGGTTGTTTTCTCATACCAGTTGTCTATGTCCGCCTTATAATTGTCCCTTAACTGCATTAAAATATTGTTGTCATTTTCTGAATTATCGGATATACTATCTATAGAAGATGTTCTGACAGAGTAAGACTTCGGATTATTTCCGTATGAGCTTACCATGCTGTCAGTAACATCTTTTATTTTTGTTATATCCTTAAATAACCTTCCCTTATTAGTAATTTCAATATTAACAATACCTTCAAAGAATCTATTATCTACCCTAAATAAAGTTTTGTAATAGTCAAAACCTCCCACGTTATTTTTATGAAAATGACCATCCTTTCCATCCGGCTCATTTTTAATAAACTTTCCTACTTCTATTAGATTATCTAATTCGGTTGATGCTCTCATTTTTGCATTTTTCGCAGAGAAGTCTTTTATCTTTTTAGCCGGATAGCCATATTCTTTTGCAGAACGACCATTTACAAATGCTTTTTTTGTAATTCCGACTACTTTTCCTTGAAATCTCTTTTTGATTACATTTTGTGCAATTTTAGGATAAGCATTTTCATCAGCATTATCAAATATGTCTTGATCTGTATCTATATCAACATACTGTCTTCCAGCCTTGAACTGTCTTATGCTAAACATTACACCCTCATTTGATTTTTCTGACTTCACATTCTCCCCAGCTTCCTTCAGTGCTTCATTCCACATCGTTCTTATCTGGTGGGCATAATCCTTTAACAGACGTGCTTCTCTCGATACAGTTCCCTCCTGGTAATTTCCTTCACGGTCAAGCAGTTCATTACAGGCATCCTCGATAGATTTTACCAGTTTGTCTATCTTAGTTTTTATTTTTCCAAATATTCCTCTGTCTCTTTCTGCAAGTTCCCTTACCGCTTTCTTATCCGTAAGCATAAGTTCACAGCCGCGGGCCACAATCTCACTCCTTGCGATTTCACGGTATTTTTCTTCTGTTTTATTTTCTCTTCCCTGCTGCGCGTCTTCCTGCTGCAGGCGCTTTACTTCACGGTTTATCAATGTATTGATATTTTCATCTTCCTTCTGGGAAAGTTTATCAAAGATAAATTCCTGTATTTTCCCATACTGCTCCGGAGAAAAGCGCTCAATATAATGTGTAAGTTCATGCGCAAGGGTAACAACCATGATGTTGTGTCCCTCATTCTCTGTTCTCATTCCGGCATTGATATCAATTCCGATAGAATTGGTATTCCAGTCATATCTTCCGTTTTCTCCATGATATCTCCCGTTTTCGTCAGTGCTGCTTGCAAAAAATGTAATATCTACACCTGCTGCCTTTGTAAGAATTTCCGCTACTTCAACTGCTGCCTTCTGTGTTTTGTTAAGGTTTTTTTCATCGACATTGTCAAAACGGACACTGCCTTTTCCTCTTCCCTTTACAAGCATTGCTCTTTTTTCTTTTACGACAGTATTTTCATATTCTTTCTGTCCGGATTCATAGGCAGTTTTAATCTGTTCATCTGTCAGCACCAGTCGGATACTGTCATCCTTAAGGGCAGAGTTCAATCCTGACTTTTCAGCCCCATACCTATATGCCTGCTCGTAGGCTGATGCAAACTCCATAGGTTGTGACAGACCTCCGCCCTGTCTGTATGCTTCAAAAAAGTCTATCCTCTGTTTCGGTTCGTATTCTTCACCCAACTCAAATAATTCCACTACATCTCTGTCTGCAGCGACATTTTCCATATCATGCATTTTATCGCTGCCTTCTACCATTGCCTTTGTTTTTCCATCTGCTCCCACGCCGAGCGTTACTATATCAAAACTAATATCCGGATTATCAATCAGATGCGCATGTCCATCTGATGTTATCTGCCCATCCTCTTGTTTTTCATTAATTTTGGCGTTTATTTTTTCTGCTTTGCTTTCTTCCATCTTCGGAATTAAACTTTCGCCCTGTGTCAATTTCTCAATGTCAGTTGCATTCTTACGATGCTTTTCCATATCTCCGGTATAGATATTATCCACCCATTCGACTTTTTTTCCATTGACTGCATCGGATAGCTCTTGTGATACCTGTTCCACTGCTGCCTTATATTTTCCGCTATCCATTTTCTGGCGCAAATCGTCAGATATTTCCGCATTGCTTACCATAGCTTTAGTAATATCTGCACTGTCTTTTTCATCCACGCCCAAATCTTCGAGTCTTGTCATGATGGCTGCCATCCTGCCAACCTCATTCGAATAATCAGCCATTCTGTTTTCAGCCACCATGACAGAGGATGCCAGATATCCCACCTGTGTTTCATCATTCCAGTCTGTATTCTTCATCTGCTGGTATATGTCCGTATCCGTATCGTAATTATTTTTTATGAAATTCTGCAGTTCGTTCTGTGTGTTATTTTTTATGATTTTGCTTCCGTATCCGGCCATCGTTCTTTCAACTGAACCGCCCGCATAGTTTGCAGCGCCAAAAGTTCCGCCGAACATTGCGCCGCCTATCATTCCTCCGGCAACACTCTCCCCAATTCTTTTTGCTATATCTTTCTTTGCTTCCGCCTTTGCCTGTGCTTTTGTATATCCCTGATTAACATAATTTTCTACTGCAAGGTTATAGTCAGACTGCCCACCATTTACAAGCGTATCATAGGCTATATTGGCAATCTCCGTAAATCCCTCTTCGCTTCCTTCAATCCCAATACTCTTTGCGGTGTTTAGTAAATAATTCTTTATGCTTCTTGCACCGCCCTTCATGTTGACTATCTTATCAATGGAGACTTTTTCAAACAGGCCTTCAAATATTCCTGATGCAAGACCCTGGCCGACTGCCTGCGCATCATTAAGACCTTTTTCGTGAGCCTCCACCATGCTTGATGTAGCTGCGGATGAACCGAGAATTATTCCCGACATCCAAGGTGCTACCAGGGATATCGGTGCCACCGCCATGGAATCCAATGTGCTTGCTATGGCGTTATATGCAAACTGACCAAAAGCTGATTCAAAATTAGAAGAGGCTCCTTCTCTTAAGGATTGTGCATACTGGCTTTCACGCATTGCCGGAGAATTATAATCTATAGGAGTCTGCCCCCCCAACGTATTCTTTAACTGCTGCCACATAGCTTCTATATATCCTGCTCCGGATTTCAGACTATGTGGAATCGAACGGAGTGTTCCCTTTACTGTATGATCCTCACCGTACTGCTGCGCCTTTGCATTTTCTTTGTCCGCTATATCTTCATTAACCTGTGCTTTTGCATATGCAAGCATACTGTCCGCTTCTGCTTCCGTATATCCTCTTTCCACAAGTTCTTTTTTCTTGTTTTGCAGATAATTACCGTCATAATCATCCGTGTTAACAGAATTCATATAGCTTTTATCCCCGGTATCCATCGTCTGGTTAATATACATTCCCAGCCTTGTCTGGTTCATTATTTCATCCTGTTCGTCCTGTGGCAGGGATTTAAAATTATGTTCCTGTTTTGCCCGGAGATATCCGTCCTTGTACTTTTCCTCAAACTCCTGTTTTACATCATATCCGTCCAGATTTCCCTTTTTTTCAAATTCCGCTTCCATTTCCTCATACTTTGCCTGGTAGTCCTCATATGAGGATATATTTTCGTCTGCATACTTTGTAAGAAATTCTGTCTTGTTTTTACGTGTGCCGTCTGCATCTTCATCAAACTCATTTTTTTTCTGTTCCAGCTCATACAATTCTTTTTCCGCATTTTTGTCTCCGGCCTGTTCGTTAATCCCGGCATAATTATTTACTGCGAGATAATCAAGAAACCCATCTACCGTAGGACTTATGCTGCCACGATACTGGCTGTTGTTTTCTTTTGCATTATTCTCCTGCTGCGAGAGGAAATCAAGATATTCCTCTCCGCCTTCGTAACTTTTTATCTTCTCTTCCAAATCGGATTCATATGTATTTGTATTCATACGGTCAATATAATCCCGTCTTTCACCATATGACATGCCTTGGACTTCATCTGTCCATGCTTCCATATTGGATTTTCCGTACTTTGCATAATCTGAATACTTATCCACGATATCCTGATAATAATCAATTTCCTTGTCTCGTTCTTTCTGGCGTGCATAATATTTGTCATTAACGACTTTTGAATATGTATTGCGCGGGGTTGATGCATCTGTTTTTTTCTGCTCTTTCAAAGATGTGATTTTATCCTGTGCCTGCTGTACAAGTCGGGTATAGTCCTCGTCTGTTCCAATGGATTCTTTGTAAGACTCTATCCATTGATTTTCCCGATTCAGCAGTTCCCGGTTATCATCAGACATGGCTGTCCTGTTTTCCTGCTGTTTCTTTGTCAGTTCATCGAAGTTCATCTTTCCGTATTTCAAGTACATATTGTGGCCGTAGTTCTGTTCCGACTTCTGCTGCTTTTTATCCACATCTTGTAAAATTTTTGTTCCACCACTGGCAAGATTCGTAAAATCCGGCTGGTCCGGTTCCATGTCGGCAAACATATTTTCAGCACCATTTAATCCCCTTCTGTTATCGATGGCCGTGTTAATGTTATTGAGAAAATTTGTAACGTTATCCACGCTCTTCACCATGGATTTGTTTCCGGATGCCGCATAATAATTTCTTACACTCTCCGCCTGCTGCAATAGATTATTTACTTCATTTTTCTTTCCTGTCAGTTCCTTTATGGTGTTAACATCCACATGCTTATTCAGCAGACTGGACACATTGCTTGTACTGGATACTGCCGACTGAAAGAATGCAGCCGCATTTGCAGCTGCTGTTTTTTGTTTTGTTCTATTCCATTGATCTGATGTAACTCTTCCCATAATTCTCCTCCTGCTCTATTCACTGCCTTTTGTATTCTTTGAATTTTTCCGCGATTTTTTTGTATATGCTGTATCCAACAAGTTGCCCAGGTACTGTGATGCATACTCCACATAGTTGTCATATGCTGTGCCATCATTATCTTTTTTCCCGTTTGCCTTAAACTGGTCAGCCGTTAACATTCCTTTTTCAAAGAATCCGTATGTATGACCTAACGACTCTATTTTAGTTTTTCTAGATACACCCTCTTCTTTGGTTAATGCATCTTTGATTTCCTCATAAGACGGCAGAACCAGTGATGAACTTGAACTTGACGGTGCATAACTCGTTGATGTACTGCTTCCTGATGATACCGTACTGCTGCTGCTTCTCTCTGTCTGGGTTGATTTGTCTGTCTGACTGGAATGAGACACGGCATTTCTGCTCCATTCATTGTTATATTTATCGCTGAAATAGTTCCTGTTGTCTGACCATCTGCTGTACGCATCACTTTCCAGTCCTGCGTACAGGTTTGCCTGGTTATAAAGTGAATCCGTTTCGGCATCATAGTTAGATCTTGCCTGCGCATACAAATCCGGAACAATATCATTTAACTGTTGCAGATAGGAATTGTATGCCTGTTGCCCGGCAGTCGTAGCGTAGCTGTTGGCATAACCGCCAGACAAAGCACTTGCGTTTGCCATTGTCTCCTGCATTGCCTGATTTCCTAAAGCCTTATACTGGTCTGCATATTGCTGATACAACGCATCTCCATTCAGGTCATACGTAAAGTCCTTTCGGTTGTTGATTTTACTCAGCACACTGCTCAGATAATCGCTATATTGACTCGAAAAAGGCTTTTCCGCATTTTTCAAAGCCTTTCTGGTACCTTTTGATACATGACTGGTGTTCCAGCTCTTACCGTTGCTTGTGGCAGTATTGCTTACCGTGCTGAAATTGTTGCTGCTGCTACTGCTACTCTCATTATTGAGTGTAATTCCCGATATGTTCTTATTCTTCAATAATTTTGCCATTATCTATTCCTCCGTACTTAATAAACTTTCACTTATATTTTCCTCATCTATGTTATAAAGCACATATCTGACCTGTGAATACAATTCATTTACATATGAATACAACCTGCTCAGATCTGCTTCTGCATCTCCGGTCCTCTCCGGTGGAGGAGACATTTTAAACGCTGCCATGTCTTTTATCACTCCCTTCATTCACAGTAAGTTGTACAGCATATACATATACCTGTCCTTCTCCACTGAATCGCAGTCTGAATTTTTCACATCTTCTTGGTCGGAACGTAATGCTTATGGTTCCCTCTCCCTTTTGTCCGATATGTGAGTATATGGATTCCCAATTTTCGTCATTATCGTAACGGACGCTTACCTCCATCTGTGCATTTTCCTCAATTTCATAACGCATACCTAATTTCTGTATATACTTATGTTCTATGGTGAATCTTTCAAAAGGTCCCGTTTCTGCGGACCATTCCAGACCTTTGTTATAGACCTTATGCATTGCTCCTTCGTCATCCGGCTTATAAGTTATCGGCGGGATTTCAATAGTATTTCTCTTAATAAACGTATTAGGCTGCCATGAATGCACTATACTGTAATTTCCATTATTGACCTTTGTCATATTTTTTCCGGATATAGCAAACACGGTTCCTTTTACATTAACATAGCTGTTTGGATACAAAGAATCTTCCTTGTGCCAGAGCCTTCTGGATACATCATATACATACATCGCATTTTCTCCATTCTCTTTCATTGACACGTAGTATTTCTTATAATCCGCTCCTGCCACTGCATCGGTAAAACTCTTGTTTCCCAGTTCTTCCGATACCAGCGACACACTGCTACCGTCAAACCTTACTATCCCGTTCCGCGCTTTGTAATACAGGCATCCATCCAGATATACAATGCTGTCACTGCTTCCCTCTTCAATTCCAAGACTGTATATCTCATCCACCTGGTAATTGGACGGCTTTGTCCCGTACATCCGTATGATCATATTTTCCTTAAAAAAGTAAGGCTCTCCCTTATATGTAAATGCACCTGTAAAAGGTCCATCGCTTCCTATTGTCACTGCATATGCATCTGATGCCAAACCACTGTATGTATTCCAGTTGGTCGGATCACCCAGCTTACAGGCATAGATTTCATGCTTCTCACTGCTGCATCCCCATATTCTGTTATTGCTGACTGTAATATAATCCATATCCGGCATTTCTTTTTTTATGACCAGTTTGTTGGATGAAGTGAAGGGAAACTTTGCCAGTGGTGTTACCTGTGATATCGCTGTTTTTGTTTTATCATCTGCAGTAGTATATGCCTCCTGCATGTAACCTGTCTTTTTCATCCAGTTCAGTATATCCAGACCTTTCATCGTAATGCTCAGATATTTGCTGCTCGCCGGATTTCTTATAGACTGCACATATACTCCGTTTTTTAATTTCTCCACTAATTCCCAGTTATTGGTATCAAAATCTTTTTCGCTCAGTTTCTTTCCATTGTTATCTTCCAGTACAATCTGCAGATAATCTCCCTGTTTGATACTTGCTGCTATATTTGATGCTTCTGCAGCACTTGACGCTGTAATAAATAAAGTGGTAAATACTTCAATCGTCATAAATGAATTTGTGCTGGGATAATACTTTTCTAATGCGACATTGTCACTTTCAGCACTCCACGACATAAGATACACATTACCTGTATAATCTCTCTCATCACTGTTTATATAGCTTTGTACACTACCTGCTGTCGTCCCAAATGGCATATTTGTTGAACCTGTAGGTGCACCAACTGACTGTAAACGTGATGAAACGGTCTTGTCGGTCATATGTCCCCCGTTTTGACAATCTACATACGCATTTCCATTTTCATCCGATATATATAGATAACTGTCATTCATCGCCCACGCATATCTTGCCTCCGGATTTTCCTTCTGCACTGCTTCCATGCTCAGGTTAATTGTCTGTACCGGTTCTTCCCCCTCTTCTGCTTCTGTGTTATATATGACCTTATCCGGCAGAATAACAATATACGCTCCGTATGCCAGCATTTGCTTTTTGTTATCGGTAAGGCTGATTCCACTTACCTTAAAGTTATTTTTGTAAAGAGATGTTCCTGCTGCGATGTACAGATTGTTATTTAACATCAGCATGCCGTTGATATTACTGCTTCCCAGATATGTTACTCTCTGTTTCCTCGGACCCATGGCCGGATAATAGTCCGAAGACATATTTTTCATGTCTTTGAAATATCCCTCCGGAATATAAAAGGTATCGTTAATGCCACCGAAAACATTTATTTCATCCGTCCTTGACGGTATTTCTTTCAGTTTTACAATATTCATAATTCCTCTCCTACATCTTAAAATTTCCTTTGTTTACCGGCATATGCGTGTTATGCCACATCCGCTGGAATGTTTCATACGCATCATAGTAAAGTGTTATCTCGTTATTGTAACGGTCATACTCTTCATTGCTTTTGTTTATTTGTGCGGTCAGATAATGCCTGTATATATCCGCATAAGGTCCTGCTGCAATTAAAAGTGTATCTTCATCCATTTTTCCAGTCTTAATCCCTTCCGGATTTTCATGTGTATCGATAATTTCCATCTGTATTCTGTCTTCAACATCCTGAAGCCATTCCAGTTTCTTGCTGAACTGATAGTTATTTATTTTTAAATGATCCACCTCTGCTATGATGTCTGATGCCTTTATTTTTTCCATTTCCTTCTCCTGTAAAAATCAAGGCGGATGGAACCTTCCACCCGCCTTTTCATGATTATTTCATTTCTTCTGCCGCTTTTTCCATCGCGATATTCGTTTGCTCCATAATGTAACTGTCAGCTTCATCTCTATTCTTCTCGTTGTTGTCATACGCTTTCAGCACATATTTTGGAACTTCGACAGTAACTCCTCTCTTTATCTGCCAGGCTTTTCCGTTTACCATAATGATAATATCCTGTTCCGATGTTCCCCTCATTTTGGGAAATTTTACCCTGACCTTCTCCAAATTTGGGTCTTGTACTTCCGTGACGGTTTCTGCCGCTTTACTGTTATTTGTCCTTCCTGCCATTACTTTCCTCCTAATTTGCTTCTGCTATATCTCCGAAGTCTTTAGAACATACCTCGGCTCTGACCATATGAAGACCATTAAGCACCTTTGCAGTATATCCATTATTCTTCCAACCAATAGAACCTCTCTGTTTCAATGGGTCTGCCGCTCCACTGGAACCCACCTGATTAATAATCATCTCCATTGAACGTGAATCAATATCTACGGTTCCATATGCATCATCTCCAAAGAATATAACACCATATACAGGTAAATATTCGGTCTCACCCTCTTCATCATCACCGCTGCTTTTTACCGGACACGTTTCATCTTTCCATATCTTGCACTGGGATGTGGACATAAATCTCACTCCGTACAGTTTCCCGATTTCTCCATTGTAGATTCTGGAAGGATCCCCATACTCTACTACATCGATGAAATTAGGATTCGTTGTCAGGTCATGTTCCAAGTCCGGATGAATAATTGCCATATAATCATTTCCATATGTCTTTGCTTTGTTCCTCTTTAATATCGTTTTACACATTGATATAAGACGTGGCGTGATATTACATGTACTATCAAGGCTGTCCCTTGAATACACTTTCGTTCCATCCTCTTTTGGTGGAAATATAACATTAACCACATCTTCATCCGACATGAGTTCTTCTCTCGTTACCGTATCAAGAGTAAGTGCTCCCTGATTTCCGTGTTCACGGGTAAGTTCGATTATCTGCGGATCCATTGACTCTGTCAATACTCGGTCAGTAATCGGAGTGTAATCGCCATACTGTTCAATCTGTGCCGTAAAGTTTTCCCACTGCATTTTCTTTCCGGCCGGTGTGATACCTTCCTGAAGCGGTGTAGTTGCCGGACCATATGGTTTCAGTCTTCTCCAACGGACGGTTTTACCGTTTCCTTTCGGCAGTGGTGTCTTCTTTCCAAATTGGGCATATACCAGATTCGGTGTTGTATTGCGAAGCAGTTCTGCATCATAATACTCTTTCTGGTCCGCTTTCATTCCTTCATCTGTGGTTTTATTAATGTTCTCAAATGGGTCTGCAAATCTCTGCAGGTTCAATGCATATTTAAATTCCATTACTTTATTTCTGTTCATATTTCTCCTCTTTCCTCAGGAGACTAAATATAAACAATTTCTCCATTCAGTACTCTTCTGTTGATTTCATCTCTTTCAGCATCCGTTAGTGATGCGACACTTTTTTTCAAGTGGAGAGGCTGTGCATTTCCGGTTCCTTCCTGTGGTCTTTTCTTATTGCTTTTTACAGAATTTGCCACTTTCTCGGCCGTTTTATCTGCCACGAGTTTCATCATCTGCGGTTGCAATTCATCATGGTGTACAGCTTCAAATGCCGTCTTCACCGGCACATTTGCCGCCACAAGCATTCCGAAAGTCTTATCCTGCATTTCACTTTCAATATCAAAGTCCGGATACAGTTTTTTTACCTCTTCTGCCTGTTCCAGCACATTTGCCCATGCTTTGCTATCCTGCTGCTGTTTTTCCATTTCCCGTATATTCTCGGCAAATTGCTGATTTTCTCTCTCTAATTTCTTGATATGCTTAAGTGTCTTGACATCAACGCCTTTCTCCATGGCTTCCGCTTCATAGTAGGAATCGTCTTCCAGAATCGCTTTTTCCAGTTCATCCACATTCTTTCCGTCAATTCCGTACTTTTCCGCCAGAAGAGACATGATAGAGTTCTGTTTATTCAGATTCTCCTGATAATTCTTAACTCTTTCCTTGACGATGCCTGATACCCTTGTATTAAAGTCCTTCTTGAAACGTCCGTTGATTAAATCATCAAAGGTCTCTTCTTTTGGAGCATCTGCATCGTTCTGGTTGCTCTGTGTTTCTGTTTCCTCTGCACCTTCGCCGAAAAGTTCTTCCGGATCCACCTGTGCAGCGGTGTCTTTCTGATCGGCGTCATCAGATATTTCGCCCGTTCCTTCTCCTGCAGCTGCGCCTTCTGCAAATCTCTGAAGGTCTAATAAAAATTTTTTAGACATAAACTGTCTCCTTTCTCCTGATATTTAATGAGGGTGCGACCCTCTTGTATTATTAAAGCAAAAAACGGAGGCTGTTCTCTAGGCCCCCGTTGAAACTTTTTATTTTGCTATAATTTTGACGTTCTCCGGATATGTATCCGCTACCAGTTTTAATCCCGTAATCAAAAAGTCTGTATCCGCATTCTCCCATGACAGTTCCATGTCGCAGGGTTCATCTTCAATCACGTTAACATCATATACATTAACGAACGTTGCTATTAACGTTGACACTGCTGCACATACAATGTCACTTCCATATGCAGCATATCTGGCATGACCTTTAATACTCATGTAGTTCTTTGTATATCTTATCTCAATCATTAGTCCACTCCTATTCATTTACCTGTGTTGCCGCCTGTGCCTGTTCCCTGGAACGGGAATTGAACGGATGCTCACCATCTTCACCCAGTTCAACATTCTGTACGTTTCCTCCCGCCCCCGGCTGAGACTGCCCGGAAAAAGCCATCTGAAGATCCTGTGCCATAGTCGTACCTTTTATGCTGTCTATGACTGCTGCCATCTCTATCATCTGTTGCTTAAGCTGTATGTTCTCACTGTATAGCATAGCGTTCTTCTCTACCTTGGATACGATGTCTTCCTTGTGAGCAAAGTCCATTGCATCCAGACATGCCAGTGCAACATCTCCATTCTGTGGAGCAAAAAAGCCTGCGCCATACAATTGTAATGCCAATTCATTCTGTGAATTCTTTGAATATGGATTCTGCTTTTGTGCAGATACTTCCACATCAAACACCGGCAGCCTGTATCCGTCATCTATGCCAAAAGCATCTCCCTGCTTTTGTGGCTTAATGTTCTCATTGCTGTATGAGGCAAATTCATATCCGTCTTTTCCGGTAATACGGAACTGTCTTGGTACATCATAAAACTGCCTGATTAGCTCTATTACCATTGTGATGAGTTCACTGTAAGCCTGATATGCCATCTTATTCTGACTCCTTGATGTCTTGCCCGCTGATTCCTGCAGTGCTGATATTGCGCTGCCCGAACTTACACCTCCGCCGATGTTACCTCTTGCTACATCCGTATTTCCGGTAGTTTCTTTCATTTCATTGATTTTGTCGTTAATCTTTGTCATGGCACTGCCGTTCATCTCCGGCGGGTCGATACGTCTTAAATTCATATCAGTCAGATCCCCGGTTACGTGTACCAGTGGTTTATTCCAGTCAAGAAATTCCTCTTCATTGACACTGCCATTTACTTTTGTAAAATATCGCGGTCGGGCGTTCATCAGTGCATTGAGAAGTACAGCCTGATCTAACTTGTCTATATATTTTTGCGGTTCTTTGCATACATCAATATACGAGAATCCGCAGAGACTTCCTTCTACCGGAAACATAGTCTCGATGATAAACGGATACATTCCATGGTCATACCATCCTCTTTCTGCCATGCTCTCTTCTCCGGTCTCCACTTCAATTTCATGAATTATCGGTTCACCGGTCTCTGCAACATCTTCTTCCGTAACTGTTTCTGTAGGTCTTTGTACTTCGTTTTCACTTGCAAACAATACGATATCATTTACGTACTTAACGTAGTGCAGTACGCTTCTGCCATTCACATATTTTTTATAATACCAGTCTACAACTACACTCTTATCTGTTGTATCCACGTTATCCTCATACAGATATTCTGCCCTTGCTATGGTCTCGCCTCCGAGCTTTCCTTTCAGTTCCGGATACATGGCTTCCAGTTGCTCATTTGGTACAAGGCTTACGTGAAAGACATGAGGACTCTCCTGAATATCCGTAATCCCCGGCATCCAAAATAGATTCAAAAAGTCAATATTCTTGATGGAAATATCCCCTAATCCGTTCAGCTTCTGACCGTCCCAGAACACACCGTATATACCGCTTCCGTCTTTTAGTTTTTTCCATGCTTCCGTGCTATAAACCTTATAAAATCCATTCTGTTCTAATATGACCGGTACTATGGATGTTAACATTTCCGCTTCCTGTTTATCATTTGCCTCCCTCGGCAGTATATTGGGTTCCGGATATGCATCCATATAGTCAGCATATTTGCTCATGATACAGTTAAAAAGCCATGCTGATACAGGTTCGACATCATTCTTTTCACCATTCTGTCTTATCTGTTCCCAGTGTCTTCCTTTCCACCACTGTTCATTCGATATTACCCTTTTTTCCAGATTTGCCTTTCCGGCCTTATATTTCAATAAAATTTCTGTAGCATTTCGTACTTCATTCCTTCCTATTGCCTGCTCCACGGTACGGTTTTCTGGTAAACTGTTTATTCTTCCGTCATTCACATGATTTTCTGCTTCCGGGCTGTAAAAATCCGGTGTCATGTTTTCCCTTGCATTGTCTATATTTTTTTCAGCCCTTCTTATCTTCCTGTTCCTAAATTTTGCCATCTTAACTCCTTTCTAGTACTGATGTAATGGGTCATATAAGTGTACATTCTCAACTTTGGTAGCAACTGGTGTAATGGGACGTGACATACAAAAGTACCGCCATTCATCTGCTACATGGTCTTCCTGTTCCGTGTCAAGGTCTTCCGGATTTTTTTCCGAATGTACAAGAAGCGGAATAGTTCTTATAAACGCTTTACACGTATTAAACACATAAAACATCGGGAATCCGTTATCATCAAATTGCAGACGGTAGTGACACTGCATCCAACCCGGAACACGGGCATTATCTCCGGGATCAAAATAGATTCCATATTTCATTGCCACCTCTGCAATACTCTCTCCCCTTGACTGGTCCCAAATAGACGGATCGGCTATCCCATGTATATTCTTCCCCTTAATCCATCTGTGTGTCCTCTCAATCTCTGCTATCTCTGCAAACTGCTGCTCCGGTGTCAGTCTTATACCTGTGTTTGGTTCTTCTGTACATCCGTATCGTTCCAATATCCTGTATGCACATCCGTCATAGTCAATGGCATACCAGCCACAACTGAACGGTTTCGCATAACCAAAATCATAGCTTCTGTATATTTCCCAACCGTTTGGAATCTCAAACGGTTCTATCACATGTGTATTTACCCTGTCACTATAATGTTCCGGTCTGTCCCTGAAATCTTCAAAAAACTGTCCCTCGTAAACATCCCAGTCACCGTCTAACCATGCTTTTCTCTGCTTTGGCGGCAATGCTTTTAAAAAGTTAATATATTCCGGATCCTGTCTCATCAGTGCTTGGTTATCACGCAGCCCTGACTGTATAAAGATATAGTCATTCGGATTTTCTCCATCGGTATAAACCTTGTCAATAAAAATTCGTTTGATATATCCATGCCCTGGTCCTCCCGGATTGCATGTATAATAAATTCTTTTTGGATAACTGTTTACACCTCTACAGCACGCAGTTATAAGTTTCATCTGGTGCTCCGTAAGCTGTGTGGCCTCGTCAATAAAAATGATATCATACTCTACACCCTGTAATCGGTCTAAATCATCATCATTTGCACAGTATGCAAAGTCCAGAACTGAACCGTTAATGAACTTAAACTGCATATTTGTACGATTAAATGATGCCACACCTTTTAACAATGCCATTAACTGGTTCACATGATTATTTATAAGCTCCTTATATGTTTTTCTTACTATCAACATCCGGATTCCCGGATATCCCAAGCCTAAAAACAATGTTTTGGCTCTTATGGACCAGCTTTTTCCCCCGCCTCTGGAACCTCCATAGCCCACATGCCTTTTTTTTGCTTTCAAAAATAACTTTTGCTTGGGTTGCGGTTCGGGCATTGTAATTCTTATCATGCTTTATATTCCTCCTGTTCGCTAGTGAACTCTATTGATACATTGTTATCCTCATTCTCTTTCTTCGGCTCGATCTGCAATATAGTGGCAATGTTTTTGAGTGCAGATGACATATCTTTTATTGCACGCGCGTCAGATTTATCAAATACTTTTTCATTTGCTTTAAAATTTTCGTACACAATATGACGGTTAAACTGCCTGTCATCCTCCAACGCCTTATCAACATGTGTCAGCAGCTTATTTGTAGTTCTAATTGTCCTGATCAGGTCCTCTGATTTTTCCGTGGAAATTTTATTGATGGTTTTTTTAAGAATTTTGTCCCCGAGTTGTACCCGAAGTTGTTTCCAGTTTTCTTTTTTCCCCATCTGGCTGATTTTTTTCAGTGGAAATTTATATTTTTCTGCCAGCTTCCGGTATGACATTTTGGGGTCACTAATATACTCTGTTCTAATAATATTTATAATATCCTCGTCTTTCTGTCCGCCCATGTGTCTCACTCCTTTGCCACAAATTTTACAAAAAAAAATTAACGGGTTTCTAGGCCCCCGTTAACGGAAAAATTTTTTTTGCTTTTTTTGCAGAATTTTGGGCACAAAAATGAAACAGGTTTCTACTATTGCCCTTTTTCCAGGTCAGCCTGTTTCTTCTTTGTGATTATTAATACTTGGCCGCCATAATCATCCGATAAATCTCACAATTTTGATATCTGTCACAACAGAATAGTTTCCGCTGCTTATCCATCTCACCCTTTGTCTCATGTGACAGGGATATCCCGGTACATCCATCATATGGACCCTCACAAATGATTGTGGTGCCTTTTTTTATATTTTTAAAAAATGGACATTTAATGTCGACCTTTAGATATTCATAGCCCTGCGACATAGCATTACCTTTCTGTCTGGTTTCAACACCTGACCATTCTTGCATATATATAATTACCCTGATTATGTTTATTAAAATAGACTTTGGCATCAATAAACTTATATCCAGGATATTTCTTCTTCATAAGTTCCTCTATTAATCCATAGTCTCTTGTCATGCGTTCCACTTCTCTTTTTCTGAATTTGCTATAAGACTTTGTCACTGTAGGCTTTTTTAAATTTTTTGATGCACACCATCTCTTTTTTCCTCGCGGGTCTTTGCTGATATAATTGGCCATACCTGCTAAATGGGTATCAAGGTCTGAATGAATTCTTCTGGTAGTATTACGGTCACCATGCTTCCAGAGCTTTTCTAACATATCCCGGTCTTCCGTTCCTTCACACACCATATGATGATGAATTCTTGTACTGGTCTTTCCGGTTTTCTCATTGTATTCCACATCATACTCCGTGATATAAATATATTTCAGATTTGGCAGTCCCCTCTTTGCACGACGATAATTGATGCGTTTAATAAAATTTTGCATGTTTTTTTGAGCTTCCTTCATGTCCGCCGGAATTTCAGTTTCTTTATACGTCCATGTACACCAAAGATCCCCGTCGCCAAAATTGCAGGATATAAGATTATTCACATACCTCTGTGCCTTTTTATTATTTAAATTCTTTTGTGCCTGCGTTGATACGCCTTTTTTACGTTCCCGTGGAACATCTATCGCAAACTGGAATGATGGGTATACATCTACCTCTAACTGATTGCCGGCTTTAATAGTTCTTGTTCGGTATACGCCATTAATTCTGTGCAGCACTATGAATCTCTCAATCTCAAGTTCCTCCATCATGGCCTGCTGCTTCCTGTACTGCTCATCTATGTTAACCTGACTGACAGGATTGTTTTCTTTGTATCTGTCATATGCACTTTTTTGTATGTATTTATTCAAATCATCCTGGTATATGTTCTCAGGATCATAGTTATCTTTGTATTTTATTTTTCTCATGTCATACCTGCATATATATTTCGTCGATTTGTTACTATTCATTACAAGGACGGATAAGGCTTTCTTTTTTGCCTCTTCTTTCCTTATTATTAAGTTATCCGTTGCGTAATAAAACCCGGTCCGGGGAATCGAACCCCGGCAAGGTGCTTTAGGACACCTTCCGTTCCGGGTACTTTTATTTCATGGAGGTTCGTTTTGTGATTTTGTCTCTCTTTTTTGCAAATTTATTTATACATCTTTTTTGTTTCCCCGTTCTGCTAATCAGATATAGATAGCTTTCATCTTCCTTTTCTACCATCCATGTTTTTGAATTGAGATTGTTGTTATATATGATTATCTTCTGAACTCTTGTTGGTTTCTTTGGTCTCTTCATTATCACCTCCTCGGCGGTACTGAGAACCAGATAGTACCGCCTATATTTTGTGATATATATATTAAGTTGCTGTTAGTCCTATATTCTTATATTACAGTCTACACCTTTCAGTGCACTTAGCATTTCACTTATCTTCTTATTAGAAGAACAGTCCTTTATAAATGCCATATATCTTAGTTCACTGTTCTGCCATATCAGTGCATAATCCCTATTTACAGGGGTGTAAGGGCCTTCTGGAAATTCGTCATTTTCTCCTAGCCTGTCCAAATCCACTATATCCGTATACATTGCATTGATAAGATATTTTTCGTCCGTAATATTGTTTTCAATAATGTTACATTTGCCCTCTGATGTCTCAACACTCAGATTCGTAATTTTATATGTATTGTCTACGTCCAGTTCAAACACTGTCTCATCTGATACATCGATTGCCATATGTTCACCATCTTTGTTTACCCTGAAAGCTTCACCTTTTAGTGGAAAATCCCCAATGAGTTTTATAATCTCACCTTTGATTTCTTTAGGCATTTTTCCATTCACAAACAGTATTATCCATGAACTTCCCCGCAGAATTATGTCTCCGTTCTTGTTATGTACATGAAGCCCTGTTCCTTTGTAGGCATTATTGATCAATTTCTTAAATATGGTTGCGTTTAAAAACATTTCTATTCCTCCTTTTAATCAGGTATTCCAAAATTCTTATAAGGTGCAGCAAAGGACTCTTTTTTGCCACACTTGTAACAAGTTACTGTTATGGTGCATTCTTTTGTTTTATCGTCACAGTAAGCTTGAGTATCTGAATCTCTATATCTATGACCGCCCGATAAAAAACATTTAATTTTATTCATGTTCATATCTACTTACCCTCCATTTCTGCCAGCTTTGCTTTGGCTTCCTCTTTGGTTGTAAATACCATTTTGCCAAATTCATCTTTATATTTTTCATAATAAGACAAAGTAAATTTATCTTCTTTAATACTCCACCAGGATACTGTATATTCGCCGTCAAGATATACTCTATACACCGTATCTCCAACCTTGCACGGAAGTTTTAACAGTAAGCCTTGTTCCGCTGCGTCCTCATACTGCTTTAATCTCTCTGCTAATTTTAATATTTTTAACATTTCACTTTTCTCACACGTAACATCCAAATCAAACGTGAAAGCCACGCCCCCCTGCGGACTTGTCATTGTTAATCTCTCCATGCTATACCTCCACATCTTCAATTTGATAGATTGATACTTCTTTAATACCCAAAGCAACAAATCCATTCTTTAATCCCCATCCATTAAGCACATATGTTATTTCAAATTGTCTGTCATTTAATGGATGCTTACTGCAATCCTTAAATGCATCACTTGATATAACCTCAAAATTAATTCTGTCTCCTTTTTGATAACCTCTGTCATTTTCTCTTATTTCAAAAGGTTTTGCACCGCTGTAAACATCATCTGCAAATTCATCCATTATTTTTAAATTATGTATTTTCATCAAATATCACTCCAATCTATTCCTTGTCCGCACTCAGGGCAATAATCATACTCGTCGTAATCGACTTCATACCTTGTATCACAACAAGGGCATATCCAAGTATCATATACTATCTTACCGTCTGCATACCCATCTCCTTCATAAAATGGTTTCTTCGGTATCTGCTTTTCAAGTGCTGATATCGCCATATTAAACGCTTCAACCGTAAGTGCCGAATTTGGTAAATCACCTATAGCGTGGTACAAGCCAAATGTTTTAATTCTTTTAATCGCTTCTTTCTCTGTCATTTCTTGATCCTCCAACCCATCTGCTTCATTTTCTTCACGCAAAGTTTAGCTTCGTACATTGTTAACCCAACACCAGTGTTACCAATTTTCTTTTCATCCGTGAGCTTTGCATCGTAAGATTGGATTAAGTGTCTGCCACTTCCTTTACGCACCAAATCTAATGTTTGTGTAAAATTATACTTATTGTCTTTTCTCTTATATGTGACTCCATATTCACCTTCTTTTACTTTTACAAATCCAATTTCCGCGAATTTTTCATCTACTGTTTTAAATAATTTCATTCATTAATCCTCCTGTTCCATGCTTCTAATGTATCCTTTGGAATTTCACTTTCTCCAAAGTACCAATCACTTGAACAATTGTAGCAATGTATCCAACTTGGTAATGAAGAATCATTTAATTCTTCTTCTGAATCAATAACACATTCTTAAATTTCGTTATATATTGTCATTAGAACTGCTTCTCCACCACAAAACGGACACGGTTTTAATACTGCTTTACTCATTCTTCATACCTCCTTATTAATTTTTCAATTACAATATCGCATATTGCGCCATTATGTTCATCATCCCAAGGACTTACATTGTTTTCTTCATACTGCCTTAACTTGTCCTCGATTTCTGCCATTGTGACACTTTTTGCGATACGCTGATATTCCTGTTCTTCCACATCTGCCAATTCTTCACATACACATAATTGTGGGGTTTCGTAAGGCTCTGTGCAAAAACTTATAAGTTCACAGTTTCCGCAACGTTCGTTTAATTTGCCTATTTTCATTCCACTCCACCGCCTTTCACGATTTCGATTGCACCTTGCAGATATAATTCATCTTCCTTTCCATATTCTCTGCAATAAATTTCAGATTCATCTTCCAACTGTTCCACAACCTTATCCACATCATAGGCGGTTGATTGTTCGTTGAAATATTCATTAAAAATATCTTCAAGTAATGTCCTGTCTTTATGTTCTAATGCGTTTTGTATTTCGACATCATGTTCTGCTATAAAATCTAATAATCTTCCGTTTTCTCTATCCGCATCTATTAGTCTCATTTATACTACCTCTCTTTCACAATATCAAAGAAATCAAACAACGTAGGCGTTTCCCTTTCCTGTTCAGCCTGTTGCAAATATCCGACTCCGTCCCTAAAATAATCTTCGTTTAACTCTATACCGTAACCTCTTCTTTTCATTTTCACAGCTACCATTGGCACCGTCATAAGACCTCCAAATGGGTCAAGCACCAAATCGCCGACATTGGAATACCTGTTGATAATTCTCTCAACTATATCTATCTGCAAAGGACAAACGTGCATCTGCTGTCTGCGTCTTGACTGCTGCGTATTGAGTGTTTTCATTCTGTTAATATCATCCCATACTTCAAGGTCATTCCATGAACCGGGTGCGACAACCATAAACACAGCCGGCAGTCTGCCTTCCTTATCCAACTTCTTCGCCAGTTCCACGTGTTCTTTATAGTTGTAAACATTCTCTCTTGAATACTCACGGTATATCTTCTGCAAATTCTTAACGTCTGCTTCCTCTATTTCTTTCTTTGTTATAAGTCTGTCACCGGAACTGCGCCAATATCCATGTGCGTCTATCTGCCACTGCGCTCTCGTATATTCTTCTTTTGTTTTTTCTACCGGGACATCTGCATATGCTGTTGACTTGTCGGTCGGCAATTTTCTGAATAAAAGAATATACTCCGGGCAGCCGACACCCATCTTGGAACCGTCTTTACATTGTTCCGTCCAACCCAGTCTGTACGTTTGGTTATTTTCCCTTACAACGTCAGTAACTACCGTTATCATGCCGAAATACTGAAATCCGTGCTTTTTATAGTGCGATATACAATCCGCATGAAACGGTTCTATTGTCGGCATTCCGGTGCCTGTGGCATTGCCGAACAATACCCTGTCTTTTACGTGTATGGCCGCAACCCTGCCCGGTCTTAATACTCTTAATAACTCCGGGGTTAAAAAGTCCATCTGTTCAAAAAATCTTTCCGTATTCTGATTGTGTCCGAAATCGTTATAATTTGCAGAATACTCATAGTGGTTTCCGAACGGAATTGATGTGTGTATGAGGTCGACCGAATTGTCATCCATCGTTCTGACCTCTTCAACGCAGTCATTATGTACTGCCGTATAATATTTACCTTCTACTCTCACTGCTTTTACTCCTATCTTTCTGTTTAATCTTTTTGCCTTGTTGCTTTGATTAAGTCCGTACTTTTTTACAATCTCAATCATTTTGGCAACCATGTGATTATGATTTTTCCACTTTTCTTCAAGCACTTCCCTGATGCCTCTTTCATTTTCCATGTAAATGATGTCTATGATTACCTGTTCTTTCTGCAAGAACCTGTAGCATCTGTGAATTGCCTGTATGAAGTCATTAAACTCATAATCAATGCCGACAAATATCTCTCTGTGGCAATGTTTCTGAAAATTACATCCTGAGCCGGACAACTCTTTCTTCGTGGCAAATAATCGGGTTCTGCCTTCTGAAAAATCAATTACCCTTTGTTCTCGTAATTCATAATCCTGTGAGCCAAATATATCTACTGTTTCCGGCAATGCCTTCTTAATTGCATTCCGTTCACTTTCAAGGTCATGCCACAATATAAAATGGTCTTCAGGATTTTCATTTACAATCTGTTTCATTTTATCTATTCTTGCCGGAATACTGTCGCGCTTAACTGCCGCCGCTTCTTTAAGTCCTGCTGCCGCCTCCGTAAACAACTGCATCTGTCCGTCTTTATCTGCCGTATCTGCATAGTTTATGGGTAATTCGTGCCAGTTAACCTGTAACGGTGGCAGTTCATAACCTTCGTCTGAATATTTAGCGTTTAAGTCTGAAGGTCTGGTACAAAACAATGCCCAACTGCTTACCCAAAGCCAAAATTCATCTTCCTGATTAGGATATAGTGTTAAATTATTTGCTTTTGTGCTGTCTCTCTGAAAGAACCTTGTCAATGCCTGCCCTGTATCCATTATTTCAAGGTATCCGGCATAATGTATAAGCTCCTTGTATTTGTTCGGTGACGGTGTGGCCGTGGCAACCAGTTTATATTCAACACCTTTAAACTTGTCAAGAAACGTCTGATATGTTTTACTGCCAAAACTCCTAAGCACCGACGCCTCGTCAAGTGATGTTGCCTTAAAATATGTCGGCTCTATGTCGCCATCTCTTACACGCTCATAATTTGTTAAAACTATATCTGTCGTACTTGCCTTTACCTCGTCCATGTTTCTCACATACTGTGGTTTCTCATACCCAAGCACTTTCACTGCATCGTGTGTAAATTCCTGTTTTACCCCCAACGGTAAAACTATCAGCGCCTTACCACCCTTGTTTTTTATTACCTGATGGCAGAATTCTATTTCCTGTATGGTCTTTCCTAATCCAAAAGACTCAAACAAGGCACGTCTACCACCTTTTAGCGCCCACATAACAGCGTCTCTCTGATGTGGTTTTAATGCTGGATTTATATCAACTGCTGCAACTTCAAAACCACTATCCTTTGCTATATCTATTTTGCTTTTTAAAAATTCCAAATATTCCATTTTCCCGAAAGGAACTGTTATAACGTTACCCTGGCCAGAGTTCCGCTCCTTTCCTTGATTATTTACCCTCACAGACATCCCTGCCAGATTTTACATTAAGCATATATGCCGGCTTTCTAAATCTCTTTAAGGCTTCATCATTTCTGCCTTCCTTTATGTATTCTTTTTCTTCCCTTGTTACAATTACCGGATGCTGCTCATCTGTACTAAACTTTCCCAAATCTTCCATAATACACCTCTATTTTTCGTTCCTTCTGTCTTCCCTTGAAGACATACTGCATATTGCCATGACAAAGATACCTATAATAATTCCAATAATAAGGCTACTTACTGCTATTCCTACACAACTCATAATTTCTCTCCCTACTTTCTCTAACCTCATGGG
The DNA here is from genome assembly GCA_944382505.1 of uncultured Lachnospiraceae bacterium. GTDB lineage: Bacteria > Bacillota > Clostridia > Lachnospirales > Lachnospiraceae > Eubacterium_G. Next base: position 6,198 of record CALWNA010000110.1, on the reverse strand, counting down.
TTTCCATAAATTCAACAAACTCCCGATATACTCTTTCCAGATCCTCTTTCTCCTGTTGCAGAACAAAGAGCTTCCTTGTCAGTTCCTGAAGCTGACTGTTGACCTGATCCATTTTGTCTTCTACTGCATCCATAATGTAAGGACTTATTTTTTCTTTTACCTTTTTTTCCGATGGTTTTGCGGGTACCGTTTTCTCTTGTTCCACCGGTATGCTTTCCTTCTTTTTCCTTCCTCTTTTTGGTGGAAGCTGATCTGCACCCAGTTCTTTTGATATTATTTCTTCAATTATGTCTTTTGGACATGCACAAAGGTCCGAAAGCCTTTGAATATCTGCTGCCTTTTTGTCACTCTGCCTGTAATTATCTGCAATTTCCCCAACCGTCATTGGCAAACGCTCTATTGTCTTCAACGTTTTAGAATCATATTTTTCATTCTTGCTATCCCATATATCTTTTAAGCTGTTTCCCATCCTAATGCACGCAGACCAGCTTCATCGTTATCACGCTTCAATGCTTCAATCAGTCTTTTCCTGTCATCACGCTTTCTCGTACATTCTTTGCAGTCACAATCATATTTCATGAACCGCTCATTTAGAGCCATTTGCCTATCCTCATTCCAATACTTTGAAGGCGTATCATACATTCGTTCTTTTCCAGAATAAATACATTTTGCCTTCCTTGGAAAGGTTGCCTCTTCTGACAATGCTCCCTGATGTACAAATCTCTCAGCCATCTGCTTTCTCCTTTCTTTAATTTAATTATTTTGTCTGTTAGTCAGTTAGTTTGTATATGTATTAGTTTTCTTTACTCCTTGATATTTTTCTTAAAATTTGATACTATTTAATTGGTTTATTTTTTGATTGGTCACCGACTTTGTCAGTGGCTTTTCTTTTTGCCCGAAAATAGCATATCCGAACTATCTTCTGCGTTGCACAGAACAGTGATACAGATATTAAAAACATTAACGATATTATTGCTCCGTAAAGCTGCAACCGGCTACCATATACAACTTGTCCGCTGGTTATTAACTGATATGTGATTAGTGCTGCACATACAATACACATCAGACCGCACATATCTCTGTTATCTAAAAACGGCTTTTCCCTCTCTTTAACCTCAAGCCTTTTAGGGCTTCTAATATTGGTTGATTCTGGTTCTTTCATCGTTAACTCCTTTCTTTTTCCAGTTCACTTGCTGTTGTTGGTCTTTTTTTTACCAAATCACTTATCACTCCAAGCACTTCCTCCGGATCGGCATTATAGCTTTTTGCAAATTGGCAAATCGTTTCTACCAATGACATTGTTATTCCGGCTCCACGTCCTGAAAATTTCATGCTTTTTCCGTCATAAGTAATTTTCACTTCGCACATGGGTTCTGTGTTCTCTGTCTTTATACATAACAGTTCCTCTTTGGCAAACGCTTCTTTAAAACTCATATCGTTCCTCCTTTTCCTGACGCTTGTCCTTAAAATCCGCTCTGATAAAGGTTCCTGGAATCCTTATGCATGGTGTACGGGGGAAGCACAAGGATGGAACCCTTGTCAGAACGGATTTTGTCTTTTTATTGGTATCCTAATTGGTCGGCAGTCTGTTTATTTAATTTCTTTCTAATTTCTTTCTTCTGTTCATCCGTTAAATCATCCCAGCAATATTCCTGCCCCTGATAATTCACATATATAAGCACTTTCATATTGCCTCCTTAAATTCTCTTGTTACATCCTATTCGCGTTACAAATAGTTCTTTCCGAACTCACTCATGAACTGAAATCTGTCACCAATGTTTTCCTCATAATACTTCTGCGCCATCTGCTTATATTCCAAGTTCTTTTCATAATTTTTATGAGGTCCGTTATCTCCTTTATGATGTTCTGTACATAAAGGGATGTACAGCTTATACCGGGTACACCACTTCTTTTGATATGAACCGAAAAATACGTGATGGCATTCTGCGTACGGGCTGCCACATTCATAACATTCTTCCATATTGTCTACTAAATTACTCTTTATCTTTGCCATTTAAAGACTCTCTCCTGTTTGTTTTCTCTCCTTTGGTATGTTATACTTACAAAAAACATAAAGGAGATAACCATGGACAAATCAACTTTCAAGCTGTTAAAACTTATTTATGATTCGCCCGGTATCAAGCTTTCTGAAGAACCTAAATTAGAATTCCTTCCTGATATTTGTGCTGCTTATTTTAATCGGTATGAAGATTTTATCGAATCTCTTAACTACCTTCATAACAACGACTTTATCCGCTGTGAACTTCCTTTTTGTATTGATCGTGAAAATAATAAAAATCTTTGGAAACCTATTGATTACAAATATCATAAAGACTTATGTTATCCCCGTTTTCCTACCCTTAAGGGCAAAGCATATGTTCAAACACAAATTGAAAAATCTAAATCAACTATATTTGGTAAAATATTTTCATTCATTAAACTATTTAAATAATAAAATCACCAACGTTATCACATATGCGACTATGCTAATAATCTGTAAACCTATTATTTTTTTATTTAATCTGTCATATGCCTTCAAAGTGTAATCCAATTTGTCATACAGATTATCAATATCTCCTGCTATTTTTCTGTATCCATATCCTATTTCATCTTCTCTTTCCAAAAGATTATTGGAACCGAGATTAACTAATGCAATTTTATATGCATGGATTGTATTTGAATCTGTTTCCGTTTTTATCAACTTTTTTAACTCTTCTATCGCAAAACATCTTTGCTCAGAAGAACTGAAATATGAATCTTTGTTCATCTTTCCTCCTCTCCATTTTCGCATTCAGCTAATACGTCCAATTCAGAAATAATTGGCCAAGGCCATGCATAAGGTAATCATTTTTTCGGTTTCTTCACTGATCTGATTACCTTTTTCCTATTCAAGCGCTTTCAGTGCTTTCTCTGCAATTTTATAAAACATTTCCTGTAACTTATCTTTCATTCCTTCCTCCTCTTCAATTTTTCTCTTTGGATTATGCTTGAATTTACTTTTATTAACAGGCAAGGAAAGAGTTGAGGATTTTGACCAAAATTTTGACTTTGCCTTGCTCCCTTAATCAGAGGTCGCTCACGTTAAAAAGGCAGTGTATATGGTTAAAAAATTTAGCATTTAGCTGTTAGGAATAGCGCTCCCAGCAATTTTTTATACTTGTATTTTGGCATTCTGCCCTCTATACTTTAATTACAGGTGTTGCATACACCGAGTAAAAGAAAGGAGAATAAAAGCCATGATCACAATAAACTGTACTTGTGGTAATTCTTATATTTTTCGCAAGACCAACCCGACGTGTCCTAATTGTCAGTCTGAAATACTTCCTGAAATCATTTCTTTATTTGACAATATTGATAATTGTGCTTTAGAGCTAAACTCCAAAATTAGTAAACGCTCCGGAGAGGGTCTTTGTAAAAAAATTACTTTTACCGTATGTTAGTAAATGGTTACATAGTACAGGTACTGTTCTACTGTTCCCATCAGCGTTGGGGAATTGACCAAATTATATTTTTTATATATTGCGGTCAATTCTTCAATAAACTGTTCAAAACAGTCTTCTCCATTCGCAGTTTGTAAGAGATCTTTTGTTATTTGCCTAAGTTTTTCTATATTCTCAAGCGTTTCTTTTTTTGTGTTAACATAGACATCAATCTCTCTCTGGCGATTTTTTATGTATTCTTCCACTGTCATTGCCTCTAATTTTGTTTCTTTAAACTCTGGTTTTATCATTCCTTCCTCCTCTCCTGTTTGTTTTTCTTTTTCTCCTTATTTGCATTTTTGTAGCGTTACGCAACTCCGTGGTAAAAAAAATATTCAGCAAATTCTTCATCTTGTATTTTTAGAAATTTACATAGTTTTTCTGCCTCATCTAAGTCCATCGGTCTTACGTTATTTAACTTTTGACTGACAGTAGGTTGCGCCTTCTGCAAATATAATGCAACGTCTTTTTGTGTATATCCCAATTCCATTATTCTGGCATTAATCTTTTTTGTATTTACCATATTTATCCTCCTTTCCTTTGTAGTGTAGCACTATGCAACTTTTGTGTCAATAGCGTTGTGCAATTTTTTTTATTTTTTTGCAATTCCACATTGCGTTATGCAATTTTTAGTTGTATAATAATTTTATGGAGGTGATATTATGGATCCAATTGAAGTTGGTAAACGTATCAAATATGCACGAACCAACTATAATTTAACTTTGGATGATATAGCAACGAAAATAGGTGTAGCAAAATCCACCGTTCAGCGTTATGAGGCAGGAAAAATTAAATCATTAAAACTACCAGTACTTGATTCAATAGCATATGCCATTGGTGTGAATCCAGCTTGGCTTTGTGGAAAAAGTAAACAGATGATTTTAGCAAATACAAATAATTCTTTTGAATTATCAGAATTAGAAAAACAACTTGTCATTAACTATCGGGAAGCAGATGACCTAGACAAAGCCATTGTTCTCAGGACTCTTAATTTGGATCACTCTCATTCTGAGGAAGTGGCGGGGGCAAAAGATAAACTTGCATAAATGCAATGATATAAAATATAAAACTGAAGGAAAAATTATTTATTTTAACTTTTAAGTAGTAGGGGGCGATTCTTATAGAGTATATAACATTAATAATTTTTTTTATTATCGTCTTTGTTTTAGCTCGAAAGGAAGTTAATACTGGCGATTTTAAAAAATCAAGTTCCGCGAATCTTATTCAAATTCAAAAATTAAGTGAAGACCTCAAAGAATATGAATTTGAAAATAAGAAACTAAAAAAAGAATGTAGTAAATTCAGCACCAAACTAAATTCTTTGAACAATCAATATGAGCAATTACGTTCTAAATATTATTATGTAAAAGAGGAAAACAATCAGCTTCACGAACAACTAGAGGAACTTCACAAACAACTAGAGGAACGCTCCCATAAAATCGCATCCTTTTCAACCAACAATAAAAATATAGACATTTTGAGAAATCAATTATTTTATAAAGATTCTATAATTGACTCCCTGACGGAACAACTTAAGGAAACTGAACGGCAATGTAAAATATTAAAAAATAAACTTAAGGGAATTGATGAAACCCGAAAGAATAAATTGCAAAATTTTTTAAATATGAATATTAGTTCTATGCCTTGGCTTGCTGGTACTATTGCAGATTACGTTACATATGACCTAGAAATCCTAGCTAAGAAATTAGACTGGGGACATAATATACAACGCGAAAAAAAAGTTGCTTCCATACGTGAAATACGTGCAGATGCACAAAAAAGGATTGCCGAAGCTAAACTTGCTACATATCAATTGGAATATCTTAAACAGCTCTATCCTGAAATAGAACTAGTTTTAAATTCTGAATACGAAGAACTAGATTTTTCGACTACATTAGATGACTTAGAAAATCCTTTACTGAGATACATATCTTCTGAAGAATACAAACAATTATCCACTTCTGAAAGAAATCAACTTGCTTTAGAGCGATATGTTAATTCTCACAAAAAAAGCAAATGGCAAATTGGAAGAGACTATGAGGCATATATAGGTTATAAATATATGACTTCCGGTTATGATGTTGACTTTTATGGCATTTTTATGGGCAAAGACGACTTGGGAAGAGATTTAATTGCGAAAAAAAATGGCAAACACTTTATTATTCAATGTAAGTATTGGAGTAAAAAGAAAGTAATTCACGAAAAACACATCTGTCAGTTATATGGAACAATAATCGAATATACGATAGATAACAATATTCCTATAGAGAACGTTTTCGGTGTTTTCGTTACTAATATAACTTTATCGGATAGAGCCAAATTGTTTGCAGACAGATTGAATATCAAGTATAAGGAAAACCTTGAAATAGGTGATTTTCCACGAATTAAATGCAATATAGGAAGGGATAAGGACGGTAACATAACTAAAATTTATCATCTCCCTATGGATCAACAATACGATTCAACTAAAATTGATAAACCTGGGGAGTTTTTTGCTTTCACTGTGGAAGAAGCAGAAAATAAAGGATTCAGACACGCTTATAAATATTTTGGTTAAAAATAGTTATAAACAAATACCGCTCCTGCATTGACGCAGAAACGGCACACTTATATTAATACTCTTTCTCTCGAAAGATAATTATATGATTCAAACACTATATAGTAATTAAAATCATTTGTCTTATTTTGACATCTAACGAAAAAACAATCAGAAAAACTT
>CALWNA010000109.1 GCA_944382505.1 uncultured Lachnospiraceae bacterium | reverse complement strand
ATTTAAATAAGCATCATGCGCATGATGATAATCATTTACCTTTCTGCATTTTACGATATCAAATTTTTTTTTTTTTTTTCTTACGTTTCCAGCCTTTACATAAATAACTTCGCTAGTGCGAAATGTCTGTTCAAACAAATTTGCAATAACTTTTGTTCCCTGGCGTGTTTCAACGATCTGTCTGCTGATAAATGCTGCTTTTTCGTCATCAGTAAAACCGTCATTACGCGTCAATCGTTTATATTTTTCTTCTGTGATAAAATTACCTTCCCTTAATGCTTTCCACCAGGCATGCCGTGCACTTCTTATATCCTTTTCAATAGGATAGCTGTCGCTCTTATGTGCATTTTTTTCTTTTTTGACCAACACAAGATTGTTTTCTATACTGTCATCCTTTACAAAATGTCTCGGATATATATGGTCGATATCATAAAGATTATCATTAAACAAATCTGATAATTCTATCCTATCTCCCGTATACATACAACGTCCTTTTTGTGTGTAATACAAATACAGCTTTTTACTTCGAAATTGTGATTCGTCCGTACCGGCGATTTCTTTACTCCAGTCTATTCCCTCATCCTTACAATTTTTGTATAAGTCTGCAAACTTTTTCTTTCTGCTCAGTGTTCTTACTTTTTCTGTATTATTGTCTCTTGCCATTTCTATAAATATTTTTGCCGGCTCGCTGCCCAATACCTTATACAACTCTTTTAATATAAGTATCGTTTGCCATGTCATTCGTTTAACCGGTGCGGAAATATATAATTCCTCTAAGTCTTCATATTCAATTTCATTCAATGTTTTTTCTAATTTGTTTGTACATTTTTCCACCTCCTCACGATAAGTAAACTTGTTACTAAGCAATTCCATTACGTTGTAGTTTTCATTCCACATTCTTTGAATAATAGGTAAAACTTCTCCTGTCTCTTTGTCTGTACCTTCAAGTTCTAAAAACGACTTTGACAATCTTCCCCAATCTTTAAATTTATAACCTAAAATCCTTTTTATCTGTTCTTTAGACAGAATATGTCCATACTCTTCTTTAATTTTTTCCTTTAGAAATGACTTTGAATCACCATACACGGTCGACCAAAATATAATTTTCTCCGCCATTTTTTCCTGTTCATATGTAAGTGTTTCTACACCAAATACTGCTGAAAATTTTGCATAATTCGCTAAAGTATTAGCAAAGTTTCCATCTATTCCCGAAATTTCAGGTTCGCTATCCTTTTCAACATATCCGTTTATTTTTAGATAATCGATTAACTTTTTAGATGTAACTTTTTTACCTTTCTTAAATAACTTATCGTAAATCTCTTTCTTTAATTCCGGCGTAATATCCTCACCATTTATTTTGAGGTTATTCATCTCGTTTAATACCATAAACTTTTCATATAATAAGGAATTTTTCGGTAAGACTGTCTCTCCATTCAGATATGTACAGTGGTTAACCATTTTATTGATAAACTCTTCTGCGGATGCTTTGACATCTATTTTAGTTTCAAAATTCCAAGGAAAAACCCTTCCGTTTTCTTTTCTGACCGACCAGGCATTTCCGTCACCCTTATTTATCAACGGCCCTACATAATATGGAATTTGGAATTCAAACAGGCGCACTATTTTCTCACTTACCGATAAACCGGTTTCATCTTTATCACTTAGAAATACTAAATATTTTTCTGCATTTTCAAGTATTTTCTTTAATTCTGATTTATGCACTTGGTTTGGTATTACACCATTTGCTGATGTTAATTGTTTTGGTAAAAATGTTTCTTTTTCAATTTCCGATAAAATATAACAAGTATCCTCATCCTCAGGCATTTCTTTTATGATTTTCTTTAAATTTGATAAAAATTCCCCGGACTTACCACCTCTGCGTTCTTTTCCTTTATTGGAATTTACAGAACCTACATATGCACTATAATTGTTGTCTTTCATCACTCTGAACATAGCATCATATTTCTCTGGTGCATACTTTTTAAATACACGTTTTAATACTTTCAAATCATGCTTATGTTTTTCGTAAGAATCCACTCTTGCATAAGACAAATACTTATATGTTTTGTCCTCTCCTTTCATTATATTTGAAAGAACTCCCCAGTCATGTATTTGTTTTAATTGAAGAAAAAGATCATACGATTCCTGACTCAACAATTCTTCTATCTGTCCGCATTTCTCGTCAAAATTGCCATCTCTAAAAGATACTTTTAACTTTCTATTTTCTTCATCAAAACTTTCATTGATAAAGATAGTTGCAATTTCACCTTTTAAACCACATATCATCTTTATCATTTCCGTCTCTTGCTTGTCTGACATTTTATTTAAATTTAAAGCATTTAGTATTTTTTCACATTTCGCACTATTCGAATCATTTTTAGATGAAAGTATATTTTCAATTTCGCTGATGTTTTCTATCTCAGGTAATTTTGTTCCCTCAAATATATTAAGCAATTTTTCTCTTAACGCACTATAAAGATCCTGTAAACTCTCCGTATCACTCTCTCCTAAATTGGCATTGAGAAAATGCCCTCTGTGTTTAAACATATTTAATATTGCCAGAAATACCAGTCTGACATCATGTTTATCTTCTGACGCAATTAATTCTTTTCTTAAATGAAAAATAGTCGGATAATCTTTATAGTATTCTTTATCTGTATATCTATTATCTGCAAATAATGCAAATGGCTGATTTACAACTTTATCTTCTTCAAAATACTTACTGTCTTCCAGCCTTTGATAAAATCCCGGGTCTATCTTGTTTATTTCTTCGGAAAACAATTCTTTTAAATATCCGATTCTTGCTTTTTCCCTCTGCAAGCGTCTTCTTGATGTTCTAAAACTCCTTCTGCCGGCAGATGTTTCTGCTTCATCAAATAGTCTCACACCCCAAAGATCTTTTCCTTTGGTGCGAATTAAATTATAGTTTTCATCTGTAACCGCCCAACCTACTGATGATGTCCCCATGTCTAACCCTAAATAGTATTTTTCTTTCATATTTTTTCCTCCGTTCTATATAGAATATTACTATTGACAGTTCTATTTTTTAATGATAAATTAAATATGTAATTTACAAGGTGAGTTCAAATAAGGATTTATCCGAAATCGCCGAAAGGCATGCTTGTTGCATTCAAAAGACTTGATTTTTTATTCAAGTCTTTTTTATTTTCATTTTTAACATAATGACCGTTCCAAACATTAAATATGCCTATATTATACTACACTTTTTTGCTATATTCCATCAAATTATATTGAATTTCTTATAAATATCATCCGGATAAAAGCGCATTCTCTTTTGCACGGTTTCATTATCACATTGAACGAAAGTAAGATAGTTGTTGTTAGCTATCTTTTCAGAAGAAATTTCAAAAACCGAAGGGACTCTTAACCACATGGCAAGTGGCTATTTGTTTATTAAAGCTACTTTTTTTCTATACAAAACACTTCGCAATAATAAACAGAATCTTGCCCTAGACAAATAGAGCGGTCATAAAGCCACTTTTCATAGCCTTTATGATCGCTCTATTAATCTCTAAATGTCAAATATGGGATTACCCTACAGCTTAGATGATAACATACACTATCCCGATGCTCTGTGTATGCTACACTTTTTCTGTCTCCGCCTTCATGGCTGTATCGTACTCTTCCTGTGTATATCCCATCTCAAGAATCATCTTCTTGTCAATTCCGGCATTTAACATCCGGCGTATGGATTTTGCTTTTTCTCTCTTTTCTCCTATAGCCTCATACTTATCCAATATCCTGCACATACTTTTCGCTCCTTTCAATTTATCATCCTCATATCTTATGTCTCCGGTCACCACTGATAACAGCTTCAGCACTTCATCAGGGTGGTCAAATGTCTTTTCCGGTGCTCTATAATTTTCGTTTTTTTCTGCATTTACCAGATAGTCCACTATGATTCCAAAATCACTTTCAAATTTGTCTATGGTTTCCTGGGGGAGATGTTTTACGTCTATTATTTTTATTTTATAATTCTGTACTATGTTCTCCAGTTCCGGTGGTATGTTCACGGCTTCATGTATGGACCTGTTTGTATTCCAAGGTCTATCTCCAAAATATAGTACTATTGTTACTACCGGATATCTATCTTTCTCTTGATTATTCAGCTGCGCCTTGTAGGCTGCCCCGTCATATCCAATTATTCTTAAGGGCATATCACTGTCTGCCTTTGTCTGGTTCTCCAGTCCGTATATGGCTATGACTGCTCCTTTTTTCTTCCACTTCTTTACCGTATCTCTTTCCTGCTCATGGATTTTCCCGTCTGCCTTATACATGCTTTTATCCTTAACATTTTCCAACTCGCCGACTTTTATCACCTTTTTCCCATCAAACAGAGTTGTATTGACGATGTCTGCAAACACATCGTTATAGTCTTCAAGTATCTTCTCTGTTATGTCTTTTTCTTTCATTCTTTTTCCTTTCTTAAATTATACATTTACCCGGGATAAAATACAACCTGGACTGTAATTTTGTAAGTTTTTGTTCATTGTATTTTTTATTGTTATTTTTTTGTTTTGTTCTTCTACTGCCTGTCATATAACCCTCGATATTTGCGCATAAAACCTCATTTGTAATATCACTATTTGTATGTACAATATTATATATTATTTTTAATGCTTGTCAATACTCATATGTTAAGTTACATACTTTAATTTATATTATAACTTCGCAATCAAATTCCTTTTTGCGGCTCTGTGATTTTACGGAGCATTCTTTATTGCATAGAAAATTCAGAAAAATTTTCTATGCATCAATAAGAGGTGTGCCCCATACGGATCACACCTCCTATTTTCTAAAGCTATCTATTTTCCAACAATTTCATATTTAGTAAACACTATGTGGTCTATTATTAATAAAGACCCGTCCAGTCTGTATCCGTATTTGCAACTTCTCCAGTGAAGCTATCAAGAACACCGCTTGTTGTAATAACATCTTTTGTGTCGAATTCTACTATCTCAGCCTTTGGGCCTGTATATAATTCTCTCCTTCTTTCTGCCTCCTCTGATTATTTTGCTGCTGCAAATGTATCAATTACTGATTTATACACTTCTGCAATATCCGGATATCCCGCATTCTTGATTGCTGTTGCCACATACTGAATCGATCTAACATCGGACATATTGGAATACACTGTTGTCGATGAACCATCTTCATAGTTGACTGTCACATATGCTCTTGCAATAAAGTTTTTGATGTAGTTGGATTCCACAATGTTTACAATAAATCCACAGATTTTTTATTACTTCTTTTATCTTTTATCTGCTTTGGGAGTGTCGTTCATCCCTTAAGTCATAGTCTTTCTCGTTTTATTCTGCATAATCCGCAGATTTTAACAACCCTTTATGTCCCCAAGGCCAGTATACGAACATTGCTTTCGCAATAATCTGGTCTCTCCTGACATATGTATTGGTCCAATATCTTGCATCATGAGAGACATTCCTGTTATCTCCCAACATAAAATAGCAATTCTCCGGTACGTTATATACCATCTCTGTATCCGAGCCGTTTCCCCGGGTCCATTCCTCCGGCAGATAATCCTCTTTCAGAGGTGTTTCAGAATCATTAATATATATCTTTGCATCTTTAATGACAACCTTATCTCCCGGCATTCCGATTAATCGTTTTACATATGTCTCACTTTCATCATCAGGATTCTTAAAGATTACAATGTCGCCTCTCTGCGGATCACTAAACCAATATGCCATACGCAGTCCTACCATTCTGTCTCCTGTCATAATTGTTTTTTCCATGGAGCCCGATGGTACATTTGCATTAATAATGATAAAATTATTAATCACAAATGCAATGACAATGGCAATTACAATTATTTTAATCCAGCTGAAAAATTCTTTCTTTCCATCAAATTCCTTTTTGGGCTCTTTGTCCTCCGGCTTTGTTGAAACTTTTTCCCCCTGCATGTTATCTGCAGATTCCGTTATTTCATCTATGTTTGTCTGTTCTTCCATATTATTTCCTTTCGCTACGCAATAATAACTGCCGAATTACAGTATAAACTTTTTGTTCCCGTTATGCAATAAATGTTTGTGACATTTTTATGAATTTTGCCCTATTTCCGGCAATCTTGTGCATTATCGGATAAAATTTGTCTTAATCGGCGTTTCTGCTTCCGGATGCTCAATTCCTTTTTCCTTTCCCGCCTCAATACACTTGAGAATCCATGCCATATTGCGTGCGATATTTCTCACAATCTGAAGTCCCTCTTCATCCTTCTTTACATCCTCCGGTGTGCTTCCGTGAACCATCGGCCAATAATTTCCATTAATTAGCGGCATATGGAAAAACTCCGGGATTTTGGCGATTTCATCCAAAGCACTTGTAGTTCCGGCTCTTCTGGCACTTACTACCATAGCTGCCGGTTTATATTTCAGATACTTTCCCGCACTCCATGAAAGTCGATGCATAAATCCCATCATATTTCCGCTGACTGACGCGTAATGGACAGGACTTCCAAACACAACTCCATCTGCCTCCTGCAATTTCTTTGCCGCTTCCACCACTTCACCGCCGTACACACATTCTCCGGTAGCAGAGCATCCGCCACAGCCCATACAGCTTCCCTGCGGACGTGCACCCACATGCATAATCTCAGTCTCAACACCTTCCGCATTCAGTATCTTTGCCATTTCCATTAATGCCGTATATGTACAACCTTTTGCTTTCGGACTTCCATTAAACATCAAAACTTTCATTTAAAAACCTCCAATCAATATAGATTTCATTCATCCGTTATAAACTTTCCATCAGAAAAATCTGATAAAACATATTACCGTTTCTCAAAATATATTCATTTTTGAAAAGACTTATTCTTTCTGATATTATAACTGTACACGATTCTGATTTGCAAATACAGATTATCATGTACGGAACAATTGTTATTATTATACCACAATCTTTTGATGAATTCATCCGAAAACAAAAGTTCTGCAAACTGTCAAACTGTTCCGTCAAAAATTCTATAAACTGTTTTTGTCGAAAGTTTCACAAACTGGTTAATAAAAAATTCCGCAAACTTTTTCAAAAGAAAAAAGCCAGAGATTTCACCTCTGGCTGATATCCCAATCCTAGGCCTGCGGCTTTAACGGACCGTAAAAATAACTGGAAGTCGCACCGCCGTCAATGAGGAAAGCAGAGCCGGTAATAAACGCTCCTCTATCACTCATTAAAAGTTCCGCCACATTTGCCACCTCATCTGCCGTACCCGGACGTCCGGCAGGACAATTTGCAAACATATTCTTGTAGAAATCACCACGGGGACCATTAAACTCGTCAATTGCCAGTGGTGTTACTATAATCCCGGGAGCAATGTCATTGATCCGGGCGCCTCGTTTGCCCCATTTGACAGCCTCTGCCATAACACGCTTTTCATTGCAGCGCTTTGCCATCTGGTATGCATGCAGCGTATCCCTGATATTTTCAGGTTGTAAAAGTGGAAGTTTTAACAATTCTTCTGTCGGCGTCGTTGCTAAAAGTTCATCTTCCTCGGCAGTCAGTGCCGGCATGCGCCAACCGGACTGGCTGGAAATCGTCACCCCAACGCCACCTTCTTTTATCACCTTGCCGACCTCCTCCAACAATACGGCAGTACCATATAAATCGACTTTCAAGATTGCTTCAATGGGAGCCTGACTTGGGGAAACACCTGCTGCATTTACCAGCATAGCGATGTCTCCATATTTTTGTGCCTCTGCAATCAAATTCATAATGGATTCACGGGAAGATAAATCCATTTCCACAGATTCCACATCATAGCCTGCATCGTTCATAATTTTTGCAATCGCCTGAGCATTTTCCGGTTTCTTATCTCCTACGACAATCTTCTTTCCATATCCTACTCTTCGGGCAATTGCCATACCAATCTGTCCTGCGCCTGTTAAAATCATTACATCTTTCATTTTTCTTCTTTTCCTTTCTTATATTTTTATGTACATATTGCAAATACTTTTTTATATTTTCTATTTTAGACTTTTACATTCTGCAAAACAATTTTATTTTCAGGACAATTCCATAAGAAAAACTTATATAAAAGCAACAAATCACCGGAAGCGGCATCAGCCGCATTCCGGGATTGCAGGCGGTCGTCAAATGTCCATCTATGCAAGCATGATGTCCCTTTTCCTCATCGCCACACAAAAAGACCGTATCTGTTTTCTTGACAGATACGGTCTTATCGTATTCATTTTTCATTTATTTTTTGACGAAAATTTTGATTTCAATATATCCGCAAAATCTTCCACATAATATCCTGAATTGTCAGTTTTCCAAAATGCACAGTAAGTTCGTTGAATCGTTTTCCCCTTACGGGTAAGAAGCACTCTGCGAAGGGTTGATGTCGCATCCTGTTCATTTTCTCCGCCTTCAATTGGCATAAATCCTTTCCCGCCAATCACGAAAAGCCGGGCTTCCTCTAAGTTTTGTGCAAACAAAAACTCGCCCTCTATTCCAACAACTTCCCGGTAAAAGGTTCTTTCATTTTCCTGCTGCTCCAAAGATGCCACCAAAATGCAGGGAATATTCTTCAATTCTTCTGTTTCAATGCTTTTAAGAGAAGCCAGTGGGCTTCTCGCGGCAACCTCGATGTAACATTCGTTTGTTGTTAAGACAAAATTTACATATTCGCCGGAAAAGGCACGCCTCTGGTCGCTGAGAATTAAATCAACATCACCCTTTCTTAAAGCATTGTACAACTCCTCATGGTTTCCGTTCATAATAGATACGGAAACATCCGGATATTTTTCTGAAAACTCCGCAACCGCCAACCGAAACTCCTGACCGTCATAACATTTGAGATAACCGATGCGAAGCTCCGCATTCTCTTTGTTCGCTATACGGACAGTCTCATGGCACAGCCTTTCAAAATCCTGAATAAGTACAAGGCTCTTCTGATAAAAATGCTCGCCTGCAGGCGTCAGTGAAAATTTTCGTTTCTCACGATTCAGCAACTTCACACCAAGCTCATGCTCTAATACCTGAATTTGCTGTGATATAGCAGACTGGGAAATAAAACATTCCTCTGCGGCTTTTGTAAAACTCTTGCAGCGAACAACTGCCTGGAAATATCTTATCTGTTTTATCACTTGCCTTTTCCACCTCCTGACTCTTGTACTATTCTTTATTATATACGTTTCAAAGAATAAAAGAAAGTCAGCAGCAGTCTGATATATTTCCCCTTAAGTAGACAGGGAAATTTCCCAAAATCTACTTAAGGCGGATTTTTTATAGATTTGTATAACCCATCAATGCCTCGTCCACTTCCCGTGCACAATCTCTTCCTTCTCGGATTGCCCATACAACCAACGACTGTCCTCTGTGCATGTCTCCTGCCGTAAATACATTCTCTGCACTTGTTGCATATTTGCCAGGCATCGTGGCAACATTTGTTCTTGGTGTTGTATCTACCTTGAATGCCTTTGTCACATAATCTTCACTGCCAAGGAATCCTGCTGCAATCAGCACCATCTGGCAGTTCACTTCGTATTCGCTTCCCGGGATTTCTACCATATTGATACGCCCTGTCTTTTCATCTTTCACGGCTTCCAATTTTATAAGAATCAGTTTTATCAGATTTCCTTCCTTATCTTTTACAAATTCTTTTACCGTAGTCTGATAAACTCTCGGGTCGTTTCCGAACACTGCAATTGCTTCCTCCTGACCATAGTCTGTCTTGCAGACTCTCGGCCACTCCGGCCACGGATTATCGGCAGTTCTCTTGTCCGGTGACTTTGGCATCATCTCAAGCTGCAAAACACTCTTTGCTCCATGTCTGATTGCTGTGCCTACACAGTCGTTACCGGTGTCACCGCCACCGATGACCACAACATCTTTCCCTTTTGCCGAGATAAAAGTTCCTTCTTTTAATTCATTGTCCAGAAGACTCTTTGTTGTGGATGCAAGAAAATCTACTGCAAAATAAATTCCCTTTGCATCTCTGCCCTTAGCCTTGATATCTCTTGCATTTCTGGATCCGCACGCCAACACTACTTTATCATATCTTTTAAGAATTTCAGAAGCCTTGATATCTTTACCTACATTTACACCTGTAATAAATTCAACACCTTCTTCTTTCATTATATCTACTTTTCTGTCAATAATATGCTTTTCCAGCTTCATGTTTGGAATACCATACATGAGAAGTCCGCCGATTCTGTCATCTCTCTCATAAACGGTGACATTGTGTCCTCGCTTGTTTAACTGATCTGCCACTGCCAGACCGGATGGGCCGGAACCGATGACAGCTACTTTCTTTCCTGTTCTAACGGACGGAGCCTTCGCTCCTGCATAGCCATTTTCATAGGCGTTTTCAATAATTGTTCCTTCATTTGCCCGGACAGACACCGCCTCTCCGTTCAATCCGCATGTACAAGCCTTTTCACAAAGGGCAGGACATACTCTTGAGGTAAACTCCGGAAAATTATTTGTCTTATGAAGACGGTTATACGCCTGTTCCATGTTTCCATTATATAATAAATCATTCCACTCCGGTATCAGGTTGTTCAACGGACATCCTGACACCATGCCGGCTATCATCTGACCATTCTGACAAAACGGAACGCCGCATTCCATACATCGTGCCGCCTGACATTTCTGTTTTTCTAACGATAAAGGCTCATGGAATTCGTTATAATTTTTAATTCTCTCTTTTGGTGAATAAGCCTTTGCTTCTTCACGCTCATACTCTAAAAATCCTGTTGGTTTTCCCATTATCCTTCCTCCTTTTACCTGGTTGCTGCATAAAATGCCTCGATCTGTGCCTGTTCCGGATTGAGACCTTTTTCTTCCATTTTGGCAATGGCATTCAGCATCTTTTTATAATCATATGGAATGATTTTCTTGAATTTTGGAAGATATTCTTCAAAATTCTTAAGGATTTCCTTTCCTTTTACGGAATTTGTGTACTTCACGTGGTCCTCAATCATGCCCTTCAATTCCTGAACATCGTATTTATTGGAAAGTTCCTCTGTGGAAACAAGGGATTTATTTACCTTTCTGTACAAATCATTGTTCTCGTCCAGGACATAGGCAACGCCGCCGCTCATACCTGCCGCAAAGTTCTTTCCGACTTTGCCGATTACAGCAACACGACCGCCTGTCATATACTCGCATCCGTGGTCTCCCACACCTTCAACTACAGCGATTGCACCGGAGTTGCGCACACAGAAACGTTCTCCTGCAACACCGTTAATATACGCTTTGCCGCTTGTTGCACCATAAAAAGCTACATTACCGATAATAATATTCTCATCCTGCTTAAATGTAGATTCCTTTGGCGGTTTCACGATAATCTTACCGCCGGATAAACCTTTCCCGAGATAGTCATTGCTGTCACCTGTAAGCTCAATGGTCAGACCATTTGGAATAAACGCACCAAAGCTCTGTCCGCCTGCGCCGTTACATTTTACTGTATACATGTCTTCTTCCAATGTATCGTGATATCGCTTTGTAATCTCAGAACCAAAGATTGTACCAAAGGATCTGTCAATATTTGTAACAGAAAGTTCCACCGATGCCGGCTTTTTCTGGTCCAGTGCTTTTCCTAATTTTTTCATAAGCACGGTCATATCTTTTGTCTTATTTAATTTAAAATCAAACTCATTTTTCTTGTAATATTGAACTCTCACATCAGCAAAATCTGTGTTGAGAATCTTTGAAAGACAAACTTCCTCTGCCTTGCCTTCGCTGACGCCGTCTTTTGCTTTCAGAAGGTCTGCCCTTCCCACTAATTCATCCACTGTCCGAATGCCGAGTTTCGCCATGTATTCGCGAAGTTCCTGGGCAACAAATTTCATAAAGTTCACCACATATTCCGGCTTTCCTTTAAATTTCTTTCGCAGTTCAGGATTCTGTGTTGCCACACCTACCGGACATGTATCAAGATTACATACGCGCATCATTACACATCCCATTGTCACAAGCGGCGCTGTGGCAAATCCGAATTCCTCTGCGCCAAGCATGGCTGCAATTGCAACATCACGCCCACTCATCAGTTTACCGTCTGTTTCTACCACAACTTTATCTCTGAGTTCATTGGCAATCAATGTCTGATGCGCTTCTGCAAGTCCTAGTTCCCAAGGAAGACCGGCATTGTAGATTGAATTTTCCGGTGCCGCACCTGTACCGCCGTCAAAACCTGATACAAGAATTACCTGTGCGCCTGCCTTTGCAACACCTGCCGCCACCGTACCGACACCTGCTTCGGAAACAAGTTTCACGGAAATACGGGCATCTCTGTTAGCATTTTTTAAGTCATAAATCAACTGTGCCAAATCTTCGATGGAGTAAATATCGTGGTGCGGCGGTGGGGAAATCAGACTGACGCCCGGCGTTGAGTATCTTGTCTTTGCAATCCAAGGATAAACCTTCTTGCCCGGAAGATGTCCGCCCTCACCAGGTTTTGCCCCCTGCGCCATCTTAATCTGAAGTTCTTCTGCGCTTACAAGATATCTTGATGTCACACCAAAACGTCCCGATGCCACCTGCTTAATCTTGGAACACTTATTTAATCCATCTTTTCCGATGGTCAGACGCTCAATGCTCTCTCCACCTTCACCACTGTTGGATCGTCCTCCAATCATATTCATGGCAATTGCCAGTGTCTCATGGGCTTCCTGGGAAATAGAACCGTAAGACATAGCACCGGTCTTAAACCGTTTAACAATGGAATCCACACTTTCCACCTCATCAATTGGAATCCCACCGTCCTTTGGATAATTAAAGTCCATAAGACCTCTCAAATGAACCGGCGCCATTTCCTCATCAATCATATGGGTATACTGCTTAAATAAATCATAATTGTCTGTCCAGGTTGCCTGCTGTAACATATGAATCGTAGCAGGATTATATTTATGCTCTTCTTTTCCGCTTCTGAGTTTATGTTCGCCATTGCTCTCCAGCGTAAGGTCTACATCAAGTCCCAACGGATCAAAAGCTTTCGAATGAAGTTTTTCTACACTTTCCTCAATATCTTTCAGGCTGATTCCTTCCACTCTGCTGACAGTTCCCGTAAAATACTTGTCAATTACTTCCTTGCTGATACCAATCGCCTCGAAAATCTGTGAGCCCTGATAAGACTGGATTGTAGAAATACCCATCTTTGAAGCAATCTTTACAATACCGCTTAAAATAGCTGAATTATAATCATCAATGGCTGCGTATGGATCTTTGTCAATCATTCCCTCATCTACCATCTGCTTGATTGTCTCATGGGCAAGATATGGATTGACCGCACTTGCACCATATCCGAGTAACGTTGCAAAATGATGTACGCTTCTCGGCTCACCGCTTTCCAGAATCAAGGAAAGTGTTGTTCTCTTCTTTGTTCTTACAAGGTACTGATGTACCGCTGACACGGCAAGAAGCGACGGAATCTGTACATGGTACTCGTCAACTCCTCTGTCAGATAAAATAATAATGTTTGCGCCGTCCTTATGCGCCTTATCCACAGCAACAAATACCTGGTCAATTGCCTTTTCCAGTTGAAGTCCCTTGTAATATACAATCGGTACCACCGCTGTCTTAAATCCCGGTACATTAATATTTTTCAGTTTCAAAATATCTGTATTGGTCATGATTGGATTATAAATTTTTAATACATTACAATTTTCCGGTTTTTCTTCCAGAATATTTCCATCCTTGCCAATATATACAGATGTGGAAGTAACAATTTCCTCTCTGATTGCATCAATCGGAGGATTTGTTACCTGGGCAAATAACTGTTTAAAATAGTTAAATAATGGTTGTGTTCTCTCACTTAGCACCGCAAGAGGCGTGTCCTTTCCCATTGCAAAAATCCCCTCGGAACCGTTATTTGCCATTGGGATAATTCTTTTTAAATCTTCAAAACTATATCCGAAGTTTTTCTGTAGCCTCGCGCGTTCTTCCTTATCATAAGTCTCAACTTTAACATTTGGAATATGAATATCTTTTAAATAAACGAGATTATTATTCAGCCATTCACCGTAAGGTTTTCTTGCCGCATAGGATTCTTTCAATTCATCATCGTCAATCAGTTTCCCTTTTACGGTGTCCACCAAAAGCATACGACCCGGTCTTAATCTTTCTTTTACCACGATTTTTGCAGGATCGATATCCAACACT
>CALWNA010000108.1 GCA_944382505.1 uncultured Lachnospiraceae bacterium | reverse complement strand
CCAACTGGTAATTTTTTTCTTTTGGGATAATAAAATTCCGATTATCATAATGATTAAGCATAGTGTCCATATAAGGTCAAAAAGCGTAATCTTCGTTAACAATTCAAGTAATGATTCGTTCATTTTTTATGAAAATTCCTTTCTTTTGACATAAAAAAGGAGCAGTAGTGAAACTGCTCCTGAAATTGAAATATAGAAATTGAAATTTAATCTACAAACCATGTAGCGTTGCAGTTAATTGTAGTTCCGGTTGACATTATGCCGTCATATCCCTCTGCAACAAAAGGTGTAATTAAAACTGTACCATTCGTTCCTATACGCACACAAAGTAACTTACAATCACTGTCAAAATAATCACCTTCTAAATATCCGGTATGTTGAACAAAGGTTTCCTTTTTAGTAGGATAGAATATTTCTGATGGAAGAGTAAGCTTTATATATTTGCGTGTACCAGTTGCTTTTATCTTTAACACACCCCTCATATGAACTGTGTTTCCGATTCTTCTGACCTGTGGAGCGGTATTAACTGTTGTGGAAGGTGAATTGGGGTAATAAACAGACAAATCATCGCTATCATAATCCAGATCGATCCAGTCTGTATCACTTTCTTTTTTTTCCAAGAATACTGATTGGTTTCTATCTAAAATGTTACCTTCGTCATCATAGGTTAGTATGCCATTACTGTATCCACCTGTAATTTTGTTTTTTAATTTTGGCAATCCATCTACACAAAAAATAAAGTCCTTTCTTGTATAGCTACCGAATAAACATTGCTCATTGCCGTTATAACCATGATTTATAAAATAAAATTTATCATGAAATTTTAAAAAGTATATTTCTTTGTTGATAGCGGATAAACAATTGATTGATATAACATCTCCGTCATTTATATAATCAGAAGAAATGGCAGAAATATCCAAATAATTATAGGAAGAAGGAGCGGAAACAGTTGTAGGGGAAGCACCATTAGCAGGTATGATTTCATAATCAATAGTTTCCCCTGTGTCTTCTAGGCTATGTATGTTTGCGTCAGTAACTTCGATATAATAAATCATAGAGGGCATTTTAAAGATTATTTCATAAGTTCCGTCTGCCAACTTCTTCTGTATAGAAGTGATATTTTTTCTTGTATCCACAACTCTAGTATAAATAAGGATGTCTCCCTCTGCTATATTTTCATCCAGCAAATCAAAATCCTCAGGACTGATATTGATGTCGGCAAAGTGGATTTGATTTTTAACAGCAATTGTATAATTCTTTAAATCCTCTACATATTGTGTCAGATTATTTAGAACCTCTGCATTCAATATCACAGGGTCGAGATTGTTTTTATTGGCATTATAGTATTCCGAAACATCATCAAAAGTAGGGACTCTTAACAGTGTTTCATCCGTTTCACCGTAAAGTGTCTCTCGCAAAAGTGTTGTGTATCTGGCTACATATTCAGCATTATCTGAATTGATATCCTGAAAATCTTTTCTTAAATTACTTATAGGATAACCCATATAAAATTCCTCCTTTATTCGTTATTTACAACATAGGGATAAGTTGCATAAAATTTATGCATTTCAATCGTAGTGGTAAAACTGTCAAAATTGTGAGATACTTTATCCACAATATAAGGATCTGTCTCTCCCGTATGTATAGATTTGTATTTTATTTTTATATTCACATCCAGAAATGGAATAAGACGTGTTTCGACAGTAATGGAATCTGTTAATCTTCCGGCTTCCCATGCCTCATATTCTGCACGTTGTCTTGCTAAGTCCGTAGTGTATATCTGTTCATAGTCATTTCCGCTGAGAACCTGCAAAATCTCTCCACATTTTTCAACGGTATAAGGACATTCTTCAGTTAATTCATAAGTTCTTACATTTCCGGTTGAATCATAGACAGTAACATCGCCCTGATTATAAATATAACTGATTTGCTGACAATTATAATAGGTCTTATCCTGCGCTCTTTGTTCCGCAGTTGGTTTCTTATCAACAAGCTTGCAAACGGCATGAACCTGGAATTCCCCGCAAAATACTGCGTACCAGGCTGTACTGTCAACGTATTTCGGCTGTAAGCAATATCCTATTCCATTTAAAATCTTGTCAAACGTGGTAAGATTTTTACTCTTGTAATCATCAACTAACAGAATTTCAGGCAGCGGAGTAAGTCCGCTGTCGATATCTGACTGATAATTAACCCTCAGGTATATTGGATAATTATTATAGATGGCAGTATTTCTCTGGGTTTCACTGAAATCTTCCGGCATTGTAAAACCAAGCAATTCAGAAGTGGAATACCGGTAGTTTTTATTATGGCTGCCATTGGTATCACAGGCATATTGTGTCAGGTTTAAGTCAATAATCACTTTTTTGTTAGAAGTGTCAACAGTGATGACGGGGCTGTCATCATACCTGTCTGTTTCCTGACATTTTCCCCATACTTCTGTAATGTTTTTCACAGAAGTAAAATCATAGGAAGGTTTTTCTGAAACGACCAAAGGCGTAAATATTTCGTCGCTCAATGTGACTTCATCACTCTCGCAGGTGGGAATTTTATGACATATAAAAGTACCGTATACGTCAAAAAATGTTTCCCATCCGGAATACAAATCTCTTAACTTTGTTATTACTTCCCACTGATTTGCTCCTGTACTAAATTCCAAATCATAAGGAATGTACGTGGCATTACTGCCGTCAGCGTTTGTCACATCAGCACCAATGGTTTCAATAAGATATTGAAATGGTGAAAATTGTTCAATGACAGATGACATTGCTCCGGAAATGGTATTTGGTTTGCCGTAAAATAAGAAGCAGTAATCTTCAGAACTGTTTCCGGTAAAGTTGCAGACATAATCCTGTCCGATATCAATCATATGAAAAGTTACATTAATTCCGTCTTTAGACAATTCTTTTAATTTGTAAGATTGAAATCCGTTGATAGAGAGTGAGACAGAGTAATCCGCATATGCGTCTTTCGCAGAAGTCAACGAATAGGAAGCAATATTAAAGCCGATATTACAGTCAAAGTATGGCGCAGTATCTCCTTCAACATTGGTCAACGGACTATAAGAGTCACTTTGGATATCAATGTTAACCGCTTTATCAGAGTCATCGACAGTAAGGGCAGCAGGGCATATTTCGGGAACTGCTTCAATTTTCATGGATTGCATTCCGGGGATAATCCCATTCCTGTCACCATTGAGAAGGGCAACTAAATCTACACAGGAGAGAGAAAGACTTTTATCATCAGAAGAATAGGAATAACCCGCATTATTCATGACATACACTCCCAATGGGTAGTATTGTATGTTTTCCACAAAATAAGTGCTGACTCCAAGATAGGCAATAATAAATTTATTGAGCCATATCTTTTTATCAGCACCGATTTTATAGCTGTCATCTTTTATGAAAAAAGTCAGATCTAATGTACGTCTGATATCAGAGGTGGAATCACAGGAATAGGAACCGCTTATCAGTTCTCCTGAGATATCGGCAATGGGTTTAAAACCGGAATTAAAAGTCAATTCACCATTGATATTTTCATAAATGTTAGCCAGTTCAAGTTTTATCCATACAGTATTGAACTTTGATTTCAACATATCTATATCCGTTTGCTGAATCTCGTAATTTGCCATATAACTTCCACCTCCTTAATATTCATTCATTAATCCGCTTTCTATTAAATCCTTTGTAGAGTCCGCATTTCCAATCTGTGTAAAATTAAAAGTCGTAATATTTTTAAAATTGTGTTCACCATCATCATCGGACACGGTATCATTAATGGAAATTAAATAAGTTCTGCCGTCAAAATATTTCAGGATTTTTGGTTTGCCGTTACACAACCACTCCCTGAATTCCTCACGGTATTTCCATGTGGCATTTTTGTGTTTTTCATTGTCAAACATATAATGGCAATAGTCATTATCCAAAGGAGCGAACAAACCTTGAGCAGAGCCTGTTATGTAATTTAGCATGCCGTTTTTAAACGCAAACGGAAATTTTCCGTTAAATGGTTCAACAAGAGCAGCACCTTTATTCTGCGTAATATTATTTATGTTTGCTTCCAATAAAGTGTAGTAAGTTTTATCTATTTCTGAAACAGCGATACCATCTGTCCAACAATGAACAGCAGTGCTTGGGGAACTACTTTGAAGCTCTTCACCGTTAAAAACAGAAATGACGATATATTCATAATCTTCATTTGGAAATGCAGTACGGTCTATAAATGATCCGTTTAGCAAATCGCCATCAAGAATCAAGTCCTGTGAATTAATATATCCGACCGTGGTCCATAACAAATCCGGAACTGCTCGTCTTTTAATGAAAAATCCGCAATTGCGATTATCGTTATTCATGTCATAAGCTAAACCACCTGCCACAATGCTGTTCTGAAATTTAGCGTGCAATTTTGTAGATGTAGACCAAGTATCTGAAAAATAAGATATATTTGTTTTTCCTGTTTTAAATTTTATATCAGCAGATGATAAATCATTTATCTGTTCTGATAAATCAAAGCTGATATAGGAAGCATTCATTAAATCTATTTCCCCTTTATGTATAGGAGCTTTAATGATAAGACTATAATTTTCATCAAATAAGCAATAAGATAAATATTCTTCCAGTGTATCGGGATAATCCGTAATTTCAATATATTCTCCACAGGAATACTTGGGACAAAGACCGCCAAAAACAGAAGAATCTTCAATGATAGCGATTTCCCGAATTCTATATCCGCTAATATTATTTGGCTCTGTAAAAAATGCCCGGATATAGCGTGTTTCGACAGGAGTATTTAACATGTAGCGTGTTCCATAATTATTTCCCTGTTGAATTTGTCCATAAGTAGTCGGAAGTCCAATCCATTCCAATCCGTCTTTGGAAATCTGAATCTGAACAGAATTTGCAAAATGATAAATTAAATTATCGTCCGGAGATTCTGACCATGCAATGGCAAGTTCGTTAACTACACGATTTTCACCTAAGTCTATGCCGATATATTCACCATTTTCCGATGGAATGTCGGAACCCCACTGCGTATCAAACCCTAAATCGAAGGCCTCATAAGGCATCCATGCATTGGGAATCACTGTAGAACTGGCAAATGCGTTTGATGATGGAATAGAATATTTCTCTATTAGGTTAGAATCGCTTATCATTTGTTCGTGGGTTAGGAATGAAGGAACATAATGAACCTGAGCAGTGTGTTCCGAATATTCATAATCGAAATTTACATCAGTGCTTATCATTACTTCATCGAAAACGGCATTTTGTAATTTTAATGTTTTTGCCGGAAAGGAAATAGGGGACTGTAAATTATTATAATATAAAGCCATTTTAATCGCCCTCCTTTATGGTTTCTGTTACGTTTAGTTTGTAATTTCCATCAATTCTTGTTATTTCAATAAAAAATTCTTTGTCAGGGCGAAGATAAAATTCGTCATTATCATTATCGTAATCTAAAATAAAAGAAGAACTGTTGACGGTATATTGTTTATTATTTATATATAAATCAAATGCTGCATTTGCAGACTCAATATAATTAATATATGTTGAATCCTTATATTGAAACTGTTGTGGACGGATCAGCGTAGATAAATAATCTTCCGCATAATTCATAGTTAAATCAATTTTTGTTTGGTAATCTGTATATTCATCCTTTTTAGGAAATGCAAATCTCACATAGGTATATTGTGAAGTGTCATATGTCTTGCCCATATCCGCAAACAAAAATGTTATTTGATTTTTATCCTGATCATAACAATAAATATAAAAATAATCTAAATATTTTACATTAAGAGTAATGCTGTCAGGAGCCGGATAATATGTCGTATCAATATACCTTGTACCATTGTTTGTTTCAGTAAATGATGGGGTACTGCCAATTTTCCAATTAAAATTTTTCATTTGAACAGGAAGTGTATTATATATATAATTTGCTTTAGGAATAACTGAAAGTACGTTTTCATTTTCATTGTCAGAAAAAGAAACAACAGGTTTATTTAAATGAGCAATACCTCTTAATTTCCCTTTGAATTTAAAATCATTTACCGGGCTAATCAGTGTGTATTTGACAAACGAATCACTATTTGTCAAATTTATTTCTTCATCATCGATTGAGAA
>CALWNA010000107.1 GCA_944382505.1 uncultured Lachnospiraceae bacterium | reverse complement strand
GAATTTTTTTTTTTTTTTTTTCCATCCAGAGTGCATTGAATGAGCGACCGCCGAATGATTGTAGATAACGTACCTTTCTTTTTTCCATCTCCAATCCGTTCCACTGTCATTTCCGGAGCATCTGTTTCCCGGGCGGCATAGACTTCCATCTCCCAAATGGAATATCCGTAAATTGTTTTTCTCTCTATGCCGTTCATTTTTACATATCTGGCATATGTAGCTTCAAATTCTGTAATTTTTTCGCCGGAGGACTCATTATAAACAGTTGCCACTGTAATCCAATGCTCTGCGTCATCGGATGTCTGTATCTCGTATACTTTTCCATAGGAATTTTGCCAATTAATTTTAACTGTATTTATCGGATAAACGTCGCCCAAATCTATATAGCACCATTGCTCATCCGTAAATTTTGAGGACCATCTTGTGGAAGAGTCTCCATCTGTTATTCCTGAAACCGGAGTTCCTTTTCCCTCCTCTCCGGAGGCTTTGGCTGTTTTTCCCAAAGCAAGATTTGTGGTATCCGTTGTTTCTGTGCCATGAATTGATACATTTAATGCATTGATAGAGGAATCAATGTATCCTGTTTTTTCCGCATAAGTGCTGATTGTTGTATCACTTGCCACTAAAATCGGTTCTGTATACACCGGTGAATCTTGGGTTGGGGTACTTCCATCGGTTGTATAATGAATCACTGCATCTTTATCTTTACTTACGATTTCCACATACACATTGTCTTCATATTCCACATCTCCGGAAACATTCTCTGTAAGTGTTCCGTCATAAAATCCTCTTGTATGAAATTGAGGCGTCCGGGTCTGATTGATTTCAAAATTTTCTTCCTCCGGAATTTCAAATTTAATAAGAGAATGT
Source organism: uncultured Lachnospiraceae bacterium (assembly GCA_944382505.1). Lineage (GTDB taxonomy): Bacteria > Bacillota > Clostridia > Lachnospirales > Lachnospiraceae > Eubacterium_G. The sequence goes on along the minus strand of CALWNA010000107.1, from coordinate 3,698 downwards.
GCGTCAACATTTGCTGTTCCCAATTGTTTTTCGGAATTAGAATAAGTTACTGTTTTTATATCATCTGTCGGATTCCACGCCATTGCCGTATATCTACCTGTTATATCATTGTAGTAAACGGTTGCTGCGATATCGCCGGTGGCAATTATGTCACCGGTTTTGTATCCCGATTGCAGCATGCTGTTAATATACCAGTATGTGTTTGCCTGATCGGAATTTTGGACACTGCTCCAATTATTTGTAAATTTATCCAATGCCGCCAGCGGATTTGTCATGGAATAATAAGACCATGTTATATGCTGCCAACCATTATCCGGCGTCTTATAATTGGTCCGCACAGCTTCTATCTCTTCTTCTGTCTTTCCGCTGTTTGCTGCGGACAATTGGGATTTCTGTATGGCTGTCTCCGTATCATTCCACAATCCCTGATATATTTCCTCACACCTTTCCTGTTCCATTCCATATGCCGTCAAATATTCGCCAACCGGAAGCCAGTTGATTCCATAGCAATATAATGGCTGTCCTCCAAAAAATGTTCCGAAAAAGTTTGTTCCGCCGTAAACCTGAGATACTACCTGATACGGATAATCTTCTATCCAGTTATCTTTATCATAATTAAACCAATACTGTTTTACGGCTTCCATCTCTGTTGTAAATCCATAAACTCCGGCGTCCCGATAATTATCATTTCCGGAAACGATTCCCCAAAGATACATTCCTACCCAGCTAAACAGCGCTTCCGATGCAGATTCCTGATTGTTTCCCGAATCATTGTTGGCATATCCTCCTGCCCAGGAATGGCCTTCATACATGTCAAAATTTCGAAATTGACAGAACATTTCATCATCTTCAACATAATTTCCATAATCTCTTATGAGCAATTCAATCATGCCCTTATAAGAATTATAAAATTCACTGTCATAATTCGATAACACACTGGCGCCAAACATAAAATAACCATATGTAAAATGGTGGTCGGCAATCGAAGTGTTTGCACCGAACTCGCTTTGCTTGTAATATAAGGTTCCCCAGTTTTCGTCATAAATGAAGAAACTTTTATCATCTTCGCCATCATAATGAAACCAGTTTACTAAAATGGTTTTCAGTCTTTCTAAAAACGTATTCCGAAGTTTTGTATCTCCTATCTGGTCTGCCATCAAAACGCCCATCGCCAGTGGATGTATATTTTTCCCTTCCCAGTATGCATCGGAACTCGGCGTAAGTTTTGACGTGGCAGACGCAAGATTTGACAGATATGTTTTCAGAGATTCCAAATCAAACGCACTGTTATCAGGCTTTGCAAATGTCGGAATGATTCCATAAAAAGTATCTGTTGTTGTAAAACTGTTCGTTATAATACACTTCATATCACCACGAATAGAAGTATAGGTGCCAATCGATGTGGTGTCTTCTATGGATTTTTTCCATTGATGCGGCATCATACATTGCATTGTCACGTCGGAAAATCCTTTTCTTTTCAATTCTGTCGTAACCGTATATTTGGTGCTGACTTTCGCCGTAGAATCGTCATATGTATACGTAACTTTCGTATCGGAAACAAAAGCATATCCATGACGGTAATAAAGGTTTAAATCGGACTCCTTTAACATCGTTCCCACGGACATATAACCATTGGTCTGCGGTAATGTGATCCGGATTGTTCCGCTGATATTTTGGAAAGTTGTCCCCTCCGGGAAATTCAGACAGTAGTAACTGGTTGATGTCAGCGTTTTATCTTTATTATCATTATCCGTCACCATTACACCAATATGGTCTGTAATCAATGTTTCCCCCTCTTTTAAAATGGAAACTCCGTCATCATCAAAAATTTTCGTCAGATTTGGTACGCTTAAGTATAGTTTGGTCGTGTTGCCCAGTTCCGTAAAAAGATATGGGCACCCTTTCACATAGGTAGTAGTCATCAACATTCCACTGTCATCACACAAATCAATACTTGCCGCATAATTACTATATCCGCTTACCCTGTCATAGCTTTTTGCCGAATTAAAATTATCAGGCAGAAAATATAAGTCTGTCACGGTTTCCGATTTTACGGAAAAATTGACGGATGTTTCACCCGGTGTCGGCAGCCATCCTTCTGTTGCCGTAAGTACATTTAAACCTTTTGTGGAATACTTCGCTTTTAACGGCATAATGCATGGTAAATTGCCAAACTGCTGCATAATGGCAGACTGCCACCAATCATTTGTAGCTATCGGAACATCCACATCTTCTGTTTTATAGATTGGCAGTTTTGCCTTTTCTAAGTACATTGCCTCAGTCACATAAGAACCTTCCCCCTCCGGAGCATTTACGACTGTAAATTCCGGCAATTCTTCTATAACATGAACAACTTTCTCGTCTTCCTCTCTGTATTTGTATACTTCTAATTCATAAATACTAAAGCCGTTTCCCGTATTGACTCTTGTATAGCCGTATATACGCACATATCTTGCTCTGCCATACAGTTGCACGTTTGCCGTAGCTGATGCATATCCCTTTAACTGCCTGTACACCGTCTCCCATTTTTCTCCGTCTTCCGAAGTCTGAATATCATATATCTTTCCGGCATCACCGGTCCACTGAATGATTACCCTGCCAATCTCATACACCGCTCCCAAATCTACCTGCAGCCACTGATTATCGTTATACTCTGAAACAAATTTTGTGGATGCATCGCCATCCACTGCATTTGCTGCACAGACGGATGAATCATCTAAATTTCCTTCATCATCATACATAGAATCCGTTATTCTCAGTGCAGAAGCAGATGCGTTTTTATGCAATGCAATATTTTCCCCATAATCTGCCGGCCTTTTGGTCAATCCGTCATAACCATAAACCTCAAATTCATTAAAGGAATACCCATAAGCTGTTAATGCTCTCCTTGTCATATAAATTCTCACAAAACGGGCACTGCCGCTTATACTTAATTCCTCATTTCCACCTTTTGCAGATACAGCCTCATATTGATCCGTCCAGTTTTTCTCATCATCGGAAAATTGAATTACATAGTCCTTGGCGTAAGCTCCTTTCCAGTAAATTTTAATTCCTGTTATTTGTGTCACTTTTCCCAAATCCACATAAAACCACTGCGGATCTTCCTGCCATTTACTTTCATACCTTGTCGTCAAAGAACCATCCACTGCATTCTCCGGTGTATTGTTGTCCTTAAAAGAACTTGCATATACCATTCTTCCTAAAGACACAACATAAGGCTCCTCTTCTGCCGCTTTTATATTAAATTGTATTCCCTGCATTAATCCCACCAGCATCGTCACAGAGATAAATACAGCCCAAAACTTTTTATATCTTCTCATAATACTCCTATAATACAAAAGAGCTGCCAAGAAAACATCTTCTTTGAATCTGCTTTTCCGACAGCCCTGTCATCTAATACATGAATACATTATTTTAGTATAATCCCGTCCATCCTGCGTCCGTATTTGCCGCTTCTCCGGTAAAGCTATCGAGAATACCGCTTGTTGTAATAACATCTTTTGTGTTGAACTCTATGATCTCAGCCTTCGGGCTTGTATATATTTCTTTCATTCTTTCTACCTCCTCTGACTATTTTGCTGCCGCAAATGCGTTAATAATTGCCTGCTGTTCAGCTGTATAGTTTCCAAGATCACCTGCCGAAATCAGATTCTGTGCAACCTGTGCAATGCTTCTTACATTTGACATATTGGAATATA
>CALWNA010000106.1 GCA_944382505.1 uncultured Lachnospiraceae bacterium | reverse complement strand
ATGCCGGGAACTGTTAAATCTGGCTCTTCCCAGATACTGTCAATCAACAAATGTGACGATTGTTGAGAGAAAAGTTTGTTAATGTAAAATTAACTCTTGACAAGAGGTCACTTCATAACAGCGAGGAAGACATGTATATGAAACCACGAAATAAAATGGCATCTATGATTATTCTTATTGCACTTTTGATAACAATCACAACATCAAGCGTAGCGGCATCAGTTATAAATGATAACGCGTATAAATACAAAAATACCAATATACCCGGAACTTTTTCGGATAATATTACAAAAAATTCTCACAAAAAGATTGTTACATCATATAGTGAATTACAAAAATTAAAAAAATATATTAAGAAGAATTATAATAAGCCCAAAAAATACTTACGTATATTAAATACATATAGCAGGGGATATTTCAAAAAAAATTTATTAGTATTTGCTACAGAAAATGTTGATATGAATTCAAAGGAATATATATTTTCATTTTTAGCGAAAGAAGACAAAAAACTAATTGTCAATATAGGTATAAATTATACTTTAAAAGACGGAATGTATACAACCACTGTAATACGTTATTCTGCAAATACTTATTTTATAAACATAAAAAAATCCAAATTAAAGAATATAAAGAAAGTAAAGTTCAAATATTCTTATATAAAAAAAATGTAATTGTTCCGTCATACAGCTCGGATTTGCAGCTTACGCGGCTAACTCCCCGCTTATGTCTAAGCACCATATGACTGTCGATAAATAAATAACCCATTGTAAGTAAACTTGCGGTGCTATTTATTTACTGACAGTCACATGGTTGGATAGTCATCCCTCTCCTATGTTTTGTGCAAATCTCTAAAAAACTCTTTCAGCAGATTGCTGCACTCTTCTTCCATAATTCCTGTTTCGATTTCAACCTGATGATTAAATTTGTCTACCTGAAGCAGATTCATTATGGAACCGGCACATCCCGCCTTTGGATTCATGCATCCAATATATACCTTTTTAATTCTCGCCTGAACTATGGCTCCTGCACACATCTGACACGGCTCTGTGGTAACATACATCTCGCAGTCGTCAAGACGTCAGTCATCAAGCTTTTTACTCGCCTTTTTAATGGCATTCCGTTCAGCATGGGAAAGCGTGTTTTTATCAATCATCCGCCTGTTATATCCGCGTCCGACAATCTTATCCTGATATACAATAACATACCCTATGGGAACTTCTCCTATGGACCGGGCTTTTTTGCCTGATTTATTGCTTCTCTCATATATTTTGTATTCATCATTAAAATCTTATACTCCAAATTTCAATTACATGCCCCAAAAATTAACACTCTCATTTCAAATCATTAAATTTATTGATTGCCTAATCTATTCAAAATACTTGGATATTACTTTCCATATATTGTCCGTCTCCTGACCTAACGCCCAGTAAGCCGCACCTCCCAGTTCATACTTGTTCATAAGTTCCAGCCTTGACGTTACGGATGTCTTATCCTCCAGCCAAATCATATATACGGAATCTCCCTTGGAGTACGTAACATAATTCTGACCTGTAGCCTCATCAAAAATTGGCTCTGCTCCAGCCTCTTTATATGCATTTCAGGCAGTAGCCATTGTTACTGCCTGCGATGATAAATAATAATTTCCATTTGCTGCATCTTCTATAAATCCACCTGCTCCATCAGAAGATGCTTCCGGCGTTTCGCACCATACTCTGGTGTAGAATGGCATACCATTTATTACTCTGGATGCATCCTTAACCTGCTCAATAGTATCTTTTATTGCCTGTTCCGCATAACCCATGCATGAAACAGAACTCGCCTCCTCACTTCCTGTTGTGTGTTCATCATAATTCATGATTATGAGATAATCTGCCAACAATGCCTGCTGTTCTCTATCATAAAACTCTGACCATTCTGCCGGAACATAATTGTCTATAGACAATATCTTTTTATTCTTTCTGCACTCTATGGACAACTCTCTTAAAAATTGCAAATAGCTGTCCGCTATGTCTTCACTGATGTACTCAAAATCCAAATTGATTCCGTCTAAATCATAACTTTCCACGAAGAACATTATATTTTTAACAAGATTCTGTCTTGTAGTTGTGGAGGTGAGAACTATCTTTGTCAGTTTCCTATTTTCAAAATCATTTACCAATGCCTAAACTTGCAGACCCATATTGTGAGCCTTCTCTACATAGGCCAAATCTGCCAGACTTGAAAGATTACCTTTTTGTCCGTAATGGAAAACCAGGTAGGTGAAACGACATTTACCCCTGACACGTTTTTCATCAGTTGGTCTAAATTATTATTTGCAGTCTGATTATATACCTGATTCCACACAAGACTTACCTTCTTATCCAGCAGGACATGAGTGTATTCATCCTTATCACTTTTGTAATTCGCACTTTGTTTCTCTTCATTTTCCAGTTTTTTCACTGGAATAAATCCGATATATCCATCTTCCATGCGCACCTTACTCCAGTCCTTACCAGTCTCAACAACCATAATCTTCGTGTCCTCATCAACGGTTTTTACAATCAGATTCTGATAATTTCCCTTAGTCCGCATCTCAATATCATCTTTTACAGTCATATATGTCTTTTCATCATTAGTATATTTTAAACTAATAATATATGGTGTTTCTCCACTTCCTTCCGTTATCTTATAATCCATGTCGATAAATTTAGTAACAAACTTTAAGTTTACATAACATTTTTCATTCTCAACAAAAGAAATCACATAATCAACCGTTTCCTGTTCCAATCCGGAAATAACCGAATCTCCTACCTCTGTTCTGTAAGTATTTGTGGTATTTGTGAACAGCACCAGATTTTCATTCTTATCCCAATAAAACCTGTCATCTATGTTGTTCTTAATCGTATCTATGTTTACAAAGCCGTCTTCGCCCTTTACCACTGCATTGTTTTTAATATTTTAAAATTTTTCCAGTTTATATTTTGCCATTATTTATATACAATATCAAATTTCAACACAATTTTCTAAACATATTTAATGGTAATGTCAGTCTTTCCATCTTCATCAATTGTCATAAGTCCATAGGTTGGCTTATGATTTAACTGTCTTGGTCGGGAAATACTTCCCGGATTTACCATAATCATGCTTCCCTGATAAGATATATCAGGAATATGTGTATGTCCATACATTGCAATATTACAGCCCCTCTCCTGTGCAGCATAATATAATTTATCCAGTCCCCAGTCCACACTATAATGATGTCCGTGTGTTGCCAAAATCTTATTTTTATTTAACGAAAATACTTCCACCAGTTCATTTTCTGAATTAAAATCGCAGTTTCCCCTGACAATCTTTACCGGGCAGTCACACATGGCTCTTAATTTTTCCTCCTGACCCGTTATATCACCCAGATGAATTACCATATCCAGACTGCCTTCTCTTTCTAACACTTTCTCCACATTTTCCATATATCCATGGGAATCACTTATTATTAATGCTCTAATCATTCGTGTTATGACCTCCTGATGCAACTTTCTGTCACATTTTTAAAGTTTTCTTGAAAGAATTTCTTTCATCTGCTCCAAAGCTTTTCCTCTATGACTGATACTGTTTTTTAATTCCGGTGCCATTTCTCCTGTTGTCATTTCGAATTCCGGAACATAGACTATCGGATCGTATCCAAAGCCATTATCTCCCTTTTGTTCATATGCAATAAGTCCTTCGATGGTTCCTTTGCACGTAAAAACCTCTCCATTGGGAAAGGCTGCTGCCATTGCACAGACAAATCTGGCACTTCTCTCTTTTCCCCTTGCATCTTTCAATTTATCAATTATATATTGATTCTTTATATCATAAGATGTATCTTCCCCTAAAAATCTGGCAGAATATATTCCGGGTGCGCCATCCAGATAATCCACTTCCAGTCCGGAGTCGTCAGCCAACGCAATCTCTCCGGTCATCTCCATAATAGTCTTTGCCTTTATTACCGCATTTTCTTCAAATGTAGTTCCATCCTCCACAATATCCACATTGATTCCCGCTTCTTTCATTGTACACAATTCCACATCGAAATCTTTCATCATCATTTTAACTTCTCTTACTTTATTTTGATTTGTTGTAGCAAAAATAATCTTTTTCATTTTTAATACCTCTTTATCAATTGTCTCTTTTATTTGTTGCTTGTGTAAGCTTTCAGGCATATATTACAATTCTGTTTTTCAGCTGACTGCCAATGCTCGCCCTCAGAACTAAAATAACCCTCTCCATCGCTTAAGTCAACTTTGTTTTCAATTCCCGTTGCCGGCATTTCCACGGGAATAAGCTTATACGTTTCATCATCTTTGCCGGTGACTTTTACGATAACGGCAAATTTACCGCCTTCTGAAACAGAATAATTTTTATCCAGCTTTATTGTGTAATATCCTTTATTTTCCAAACTTCCACTTGCAGCTATATGGTTTCTTTCATTCAGGGATTTTTTATCTTCATATTCTTCGCATACAAATACTTCATACTCCAAACCGTCCGTTGCTGCATAAAAACCCACCGCCTGAAGATTCTCGTTTTCTTCTGCTGTATAAACATTTGCAAAATACGCTGAAGTTTTTTCATCAAACCCCATTGTTCCTGTCCAACCACACAAATCACTCTGATATATGTTATCATAATTGTCCGGGTCTTCTACATCTGTATAACATACATTATTGCTTCCTATGCAATCATCATAATAAGACACATAAAAAACACCGTCAAATCCGAAGTCCGTTCCCCAACTATTCAGGCAGATAAAAGCTCCGTCATCTTCTATGGAGGAATCATTAAACAATTCTTTTGCGTAATTATCATCCCAGCCGATTATGACCACATCGTGATTTGGCTTGTTATTCCCCTTATAACAGTATGCACTTTCTTTTTGATTATAAAAAACCGATGTACTGTTGGAATCATTCATTGACATATACAGAGAACTCTCCACCCCGCCATATTTATAAATCATTTCTTTTATTTGTTCATAATCTTTTGGCGGAATTATCTCTACACCCTGTACATGCTTAACGGCTTTTAATGTTGCATCCGAATCATTATCACCGTAAGGATCATCCTTCTCCAGAACGGGTCCTTTCCATGCTAACAAATAGGACATGGACATAATGTAATCTCCCCCATCCTGAATCCCGTCCGATAATTCGTTATTATAAATCAGATTGTCTTCTGAAAAATCAAATTTTTCCTCCGGCATTAATGTCGTTTCCAGTGCGGTCAATGTGGCAAATGCCCAACAAGTCCCATATTTTCCCTGATCTTTTGTCTCAGTCACACGCTTTTCTTCTATATAACTGTATTTTTCAGGAAGAAAGGAATCAATTTTCGCCTGATTATTGAGGCTGGCAGTATTTGTGCTGCTGTCCCATTGATATTCATATCCCAAATATTCATAAAACAAACTTGCCGGTAAATAAATAATTCCATCCTTTTCTTCTACAATCTCCGGAAGAGTATAATCATTGTCATTAAATTTTAACGTGTTCTTTCCCAACTGCATGACAGCCTTACTGCTTCCCTTTTCAATAACAAGCCGCTTATTATTGTAGAGATTGCGCGCACAATCAAAAGTCTCTACCACAATATCTGCCGGAATCATAAGTTCCATGTTTTCACTCATATACAGTTTTTTATCTTTTAACTCTATTTTTTCTCCATCCACATTAAGGTTGATTACCGTCTGGTTTATAACTGTGGACATTACTTTATTCCATGCTGCGTTTGTTTCAACTTCATTGATTCCCTTTTGTACACTTTGCTTGGACAGAACAGTTACGCCGACAATTATCAAAAGCATAAGCATAACTGCCGGAAGATAGATAATTAAAATTTTTTTATTTTTCATTTACTGTTTTCCCTTTTTCGGTGGTTTTGGTCCCATAAATTGATAATAATATGTCTTTAGCATTCCATTGTATATTTTACGGTTTTTTGTCGCCTTGATTCCCATATCTTTTTCCGCATTGTCATAAGAAGTTATAATAAAAGCGGACCAGTCGTCAAGGGCTTTGTATTTCCGGCCAATCTGTTCATACAAGGGCTTTAGCGCTTCCTTTTCTTCCAGTCTTTCACCATATGGAGGATTTGTAATAATAAATCCATATTTTTTGCTGTGACTTAGTTTGCTTAAAGGTCTTGTCTGAAAATGAATTAAATGTTCCACTCCTGCCAGCTCAGCATTTTTTCTGGAAAATTCAATCATTTCACTATCAATATCGTAGCCCTGAATGTCTGTTTTTATGTCATCACAAATCTGCTCATTTGCCTCATTGATTGCCGCATACCACCTTTTTTTGTCTATCAAATTCGTCCATTGCTCTGCCGTAAACTGCCGATTCATTCCCGGCGCAATATTCGCAGCAATCATTGCAGCTTCTATGGGGAATGTCCCACACCCACAAAACGGATCCACTAAAATCCTGTCCTTATTCCACGGAGTCAACATAATCAACGCTGCGGCAAGCGTTTCAGAGATCGGTGCCTTGGCAGTATTTTTTCTATATCCTCTTTTATGAAGTGATTCCCCGGATGTATCCAATGCAATCACTGCTTCATCTTTATAAAAAAACACTCTGATTGGATATTCGGCACCTTTTTCTGAAAACCAATCTGTATCATATTTTATCTTTAATTTTTCCACGATTGCCTTTTTTACAATACGCTGTATGTCTGATGGACTGAACAGTTTGCTTTTTACTGTACTGGCTTTTTTTACCCAGAATTTTCCATCTTCCGGTATAAATTTCTCCCATTCAAGAGCTTTTGTCCCCTCAAAAAGCTGATCATAAGTTGTCGCATGGATTCTTCCTACCTGAATCATAATTCTTTCAGCAGTTCTCAAAAAAATATTTGCCCTGCATATTGCAAGAGCATCCCCCTCAAAAGTCACTCTTCCATCTTCCACTTTTACAATATGATATCCTAATTTTTGTATTTCTCTTTTCAAAACAGATTCCACGCCGAAATGACATGGAGCAACCAGTTGTAATTTTTCCATTGATATATCCTCAAAATATGTATTCTTAACGATTCATAAACACACCAGATTATACTTTTTATTCACGTATTATAATGATAATCGTATCAATTTGCAATGTCAACTTATAAAATCGGGCTGTCTTTACTTTATTCTTTTATCAAATATGACATTGCCCCGTCTGATGTTTTCGTTTTTATAATATAATATGAAAGCCCGCAGTAAAAACCACGGGCCACTCATATACATCAGACGTGCATTTGATTATCTGCAGTCTGTGCTGTCAGATGCACCATTCTTTGATGTGCTGTTCTTCGATGTACTGTTTTTTGAAGTACTATTCTTTGATGTGCTGCTCTTTGATGTGCTATTCTTTGATGTGCTGTTCTGACTATTTGTTGAATTACTATAATCAGTAGCTTCATTCTGTGAATTTGAATAATTCTTTGACATAATTACCTCCTAAAAATGTTTTTTAGTACAAAAGTATTATGTCAATAAATTATCAAAAATATACACTTCTGTGTTTTAATATATAATTATTTTTTTTAATCAATTGTCGCTTGTGATTCGCGGCACACAAGCGTCTGCATAAACGTAACCATGTCTTTGCAAACAGCAATCGCATGGCGTAGTGTCTTTTTTTATCGGAATTTCGAAAAAATCTTCTATTATAAATAAGTCCCTGAAATAATTCAGGGACTTCACAGCGTGCGTGACAGGATTCGAACCCACGACCTTCTGGTCCGTAGCCAGACGCTCTATCCAGCTGAGCTACACGCACATATGCAATATTATATTTTTGCGACATTGCATATTTTACACCAAGTTCGGATATCTGTCAATTAATTTCTTTTGAGAATTAATCTCAAATCCGACTAATTTATTTCAATACTTAAATTCAAATCAACATTTCCGCTTATTCCCTTAATTTTTCCCTTATCTGAATACTGCCATATCTGGACATTTGGAATACCATAACTGTTGAATTTGTCAGGATCTTCTGTCCATCTTGCAAGCCATATTCCATATTTTGATACTTTCTTTATATTGACAGCTTTGTTAAAGAAATCTAAAAAAGAATAAACCGACGTATCATAACCCCTTTTCTCCAAATAATTACAATATGTTGTGATAATCTTTGTATTTGATTTTTTATATTTTGCCTTATTTCTATATGTATTTTCAAAATCAAAGGCAACCGGATAATCCAAATCTCCATAAGTCGCCAACACTTTTTCTGTAAACTTAGCCTCTTTTTTTGCTTCTTTTACATTATCGGCATAACTATAAAAATACAAGCCGATTTTAATCCCGTTTTTCTTTGCCTCCTGATAGTTATACTCAAATCTTCTGTCCAGAATTCCTCCTCGTTTTGTTCCGTAGCCAATACGAATCATCGCAAATGAAATACCGGCTTTCTTCACCTTACTCCAATTGATCTTGCCATTATGATGGGAAACATCAATTCCTTTTTCCTCATTGACCATAACAGCAGATGATTTTACGCTGATGTATTTTTGTCCGTTAACAATTTCATAAGCAGCTATTTGATAACTATAATCAAAAGCACTGTCCACATTCTGATCTTCATATACCCCTGTATTTGTATCAACCGAATCAATATGCTCCCATGTTTTTTTATCTAGACTTCTGTAAATCTCATATCCGGATGCATATGGATTGACCTGCCATGAAATCAAATTGTAATCAGAAAAATCAAGCACACTTAATTCCGTGATTCCATATGGCAATGCCACAACTGATTCTGAGGCTTTACTTTTTGCACTATATTTTTTCTTTTTCTTTGTATATTGATAGGCACTTACCTTATATTTATAAACTTCACCCGTTTCCACATCCGTATCTGTATAACTTTTTGATGTTGTTTCATCATACTTAATATATTTTCCACCATTTTTACTTCTATACACTACATATCCCGTGGCAGAATATGAATTTTTCCATTTCAGTTGAATGCCCAACTTAGAAGCTGAAACAGAACTGATTTTAATATTTTGTTTTACCGTAGCCGCCGAAACCTTTATTTCAAATCCAATTGAAATTGTTATAAACATTATAAGTGCTGCAAAATAAGCGAAATATTTTGTTCTTTTCATACCATTTCCTCTCGTGTATTTTATATTTTCATTAGACAATAATACAGGTAAATAGTGATACGAATTTGTAGAATAAAATCGTCTTGCATATTCTTTCAGACTTTATAATGATAGTATTTTTTTCTACCTCAAAAAGTCTGCTTTATCAACAAGGTCCTCCCCTATACAAATACAAAAGAGGTACCACAATGTGATACCTCTTTATGCCGGCGACCGGAATCGAACCGGT
>CALWNA010000105.1 GCA_944382505.1 uncultured Lachnospiraceae bacterium | reverse complement strand
TCTCTCTTGTTTAAATTTCTATAATGATTATGGTCAATCATCAACTTAATCATCTTTTTCAGGCTCATTTGTGGAAGCATCTGACTGTCTTTCACAAATAGCGTCTCACTATGTATTCCCATTGTCGCAAGAAATTTCTGCAATGCATAATTTTGAAGCCTGTTTCCTATGTTGATATCTTTTGTAATTGTAACAATTGCTGTTTTCATAATTCTAACTGCCCTTTCCAATGAACTTCAAAAATCCACACTATTTTTTCTTTCCCATCATAGTAATTTTATATCTCCAATAATTGAACTTAAATCGATTGATAAAACATTCCCGTTTAAACTCTTTATATGCCTGACTCCATCCATCTTGAGAGTATCGGTCAATAATATCTGAAACTTTATCCTCTTCTATCTTTAAAAACTTATTGGGAACAATATAATATCCTTTAGACAGGTCATCTATATCATTAACCATTTTTCTTTTTTGTAAATGTACATACATCAATTCTTTGGTCATTATTTCATGATTTTCTTTTATTAAATTGTAAACCCTGCCATCATTCCAGTAAAAAATCTGTTGAATATCATCTTTATCCCGCTCTTTACTGGAGTGGTCATATGTTTTGATAAATTTTTGCTTGCACCAGTCTAAATCAGCATAGTCTTCTATGTCACAGTAATTAATTTTTAATTCCTCGCATATATAAGAGAGTCCCGGATATTCGTCAAAATGCCATATCCAATTATTCGAGTATGCCGTTTGATAATCAATAATATGGGCGCACTTGCTCTTATAAAGGCTTCGAATTTCATCACAATTTCTGTATATGGAAAAATGACCAAGCATCCCTATTTTATCATACTTTTGCAGCATATCATCTGTAATATATTTCCTTATGTCTCCAAAGATTAAATCAATATCACAATACCCCCAAAAATCATACTTCTTTAATTCTTCGTAAAATATCTCTCCATAGGCAACTTTATAGTCGCACAATTTATATGGAGAATCGATTGCCGCTTTAAAAGGATATAAACTTCTTATTCTTTCCTGCAAGTCTGCAAATGTCATTTTTTTTATTTTTACATTTTGAGGATAATTATATTGTTCTTCAATATCTGATACTATTAAAAAATCTATTGTAGGATTATACCTTACCGATTCCAGCCATAAATCAAAGTAATTTGGAAATTTACCATAATAAGGAATTATCAGACAAATTGATTTCATATAGACAACTTTCCTTTCTATTCTTCTAAAGGATTTTTGTATCCTATAAATTTCTTAATTTCTAAATATAAATGAGGACAGAATGTTAATGCAAAATATTTTAATTGAAATCCTTTCGAAACTTTTTTATTCCCTAACACATCTTTAAAAAATTTTTTTAAGTCTCTTTTCCAATCCTTCTCATCTTGTTTGGTATGTTCTTTATGCAGCAATACATAATATATACCAAATCGGGTAATAAACTGAAAAGCTGTTGCGTCATCAACTCTCTCAGGTATATTTTGAATTACATATTGTTTTACCATATCACTAATGATAATTTTATCATAGGAGTGATCATGTATTTGCTTTTTACGGCATATCGAGCCTTGCCTTATCCGATAATAATATAGAGGAATACTATTAAAATAGATTTTTTTTACTTTGCTATATACTTTTATGTACATAAAATAATCTTCACTATTGATGCCTTCCGGAAATCTCACATTGTCAAACAATGCTGCTTTATATAATTTATCCCAGCATCCGCTATTAAAATCTTCTTTATAATAAAAGTAATTCTCTAAAATTTCCGGATGCTGAAATATTTTTGCACCACTACTATTACATTTTTCTATTTCACCATCTCTGTCAAAATATTTTCCACATTTTACAATGTCTACATCTTTTTCTTTGATATCCTTCAATAAGGTTGCATACATATTTTTGTGTATGTAATCATCACTATCTACAAAACTTATGTAATCCCCCGTGCATATATCCAATCCTGCATTTCTTGCAGAAGACAATCCGCCATTTTCTTTATGAATCACTTTGATTCTCTCATCTTTTTTTGCCCATTCATCACACATTTTAGGACAATTATCCGGAGAGCCATCATCTATCAGAATGATTTCCAAATTACGATAGGTTTGTTGTGTAACACTCTCTATACATTCATCCAAATATTGTTCCACATCATATATCGGAATAATTACCGAAATTAAATCATTCATATTAAAATCCTCTCAAATAAATTTCTTCCACCTGCTTTGATACCTGTTTTATATCAAATCCATGTTCCAGCATTTTTTCCCTGCAATCTTTTCTTTCACGCTTTACCAATGTTTCGATTTCTTTTGCCCATAAATCCAGGGAATCTTCAAGGGAACGGTAATGGACCAGCCCTGTTATATTCACTTGTCTTGTGACAACATCAGAGACAAGACACGGCAAACCTGAAGTCTGTGCTTCGGCCAAAACCACAGGAAACCCTTCAAACTTTGATGGCAACAGGAACAAATCAAATGCCTGATACCATGCGTAGGTGTCCTTCATTGCTCCGAGTAATAAAACTTTCTTTTCCAATCCATACGAACTTACTTTTTCTTTCAGTTGTTCTTGTAATGCCCCAATTCCAATAAATGCGAGCTTTGCATTTTCATTGAACTTTAAATATTCTCTAAAAACTTCCAGCGAATACAAGGGGTTTTTTACTTCGGTTAAATGTCCCACCACACCGATTAATATTTCCTTATCCTGTATACCATATTGTTTTCTTATTTTTTCTCTTAAGACCTGATTATAAGCAAATTTTTCAATATCTATCCCATTTTTAATCCAAATATAGTCTTTTCCCGGAAACATAAATTCTGACGCCTTATCAGAACACGACAAATAGACTGTGGGAGCATTATCTATTTGTTTTCTGACAATTCTGTCTCTTATCTTTCCGATTAATTTGTTATTCAGCTTGAATGTATTACTGTTATGAGAATGTAATATCCTAAGTGGAACTCCACACTTTTTTGCCATTACAAGCGGAAATGCATATGGAAAATTTGCGTGGACATGTATCCCCGCCACTTCGGGATTTTCTTTAAAATACTTTTTCCAACATGTTCTGGATTTTATTAAGGATTCTTTTTCCGAATAAAGAATTCTAAATACTCTGCCGCCCATATCCAATATTTCATCTTCATATGCTATTTTCCCGAAATCATGTGGTAATATAAAGTCTAATTGTACTTTTTCTCTATTCATATTTTTATAAAAATTGAATACCATTCTTTCTATTCCGCCATAACCGCCAAAATATCCCCAAATTGCAATTCGCTTCATATACTTTCCATCTGCTCCTACTTATCTTACAAATTTGTTTATGATTCTTTTTTTCCAAAATTTTATTTCTTTCACCAGATATTCTCTTCTATGATGATTTCTATATGTTTTTTTTATCTGACTAAAATTATCATCTTTCACATTTTCAACTTCCAAATCTATAAATCTATTAGCAACTATTTTAAAACATTTGCTATTCTCATTAGAAATCATGTTCTCCATTTTTCTGCTTTGGAAATGTATATACATATATTCACTCTCAATTAATTTGCCAAAACGCTTAAAATATCTTTTTATTTCTCCTTTATCATAAATAAAAATACTTTCCGTTTTTTCCTCTGTTATATACTTCTTACCGATTTTATCATATCTGATAAGTCTGAAATCCGGCGTTCTAAAAGATATGTTTGCCGAACAATCATCTTCCAGAATTTTATAGCCATAACTTCTGAAAATAGCGTTAATATTGTCCGGCAAATATTCTTCATCAAAAGTACATGATTTACTATCTGTATATACTTCTTTATATCGTTCAGCACCATGATAGGGTTTCATGAACACTCTGTTAATCTCATATGTATTACGATATATTGTGCAATGTCCTAATACGAATAGCTTATCGTAGTAATCTAACATTTCGTCGCTGACAAAATGATTTATTTTCCCAAAAAGCATATCGCAGTCACAATGTCCCCAACATTTGAAATCTTTTATATAATCTTCAAATATATATCCGTATGCAGGTCTGTAATCACACACTTTATATGGTTTTTCCAGGCTTATCTCAAAATCAAATTTTCTCTGTATTAAATCTTTTACTTTTGCAAAAGTCATATATTCCACTTGAAAGTTATCAGGATAATCATATGATGTATGATCGTCTGTAATAATTAACCAATTAAAGTCATCATTTTCTCTGCATGTATTTACAAATAGTTGAAAATTTTCCGGTAGTTTCCCAAAATATGGAATTATAAAACAACATTTTTTCATAAATTTTCTCCAATCATTTTTATCAGTTGCTTTCTAATATGTTGCACTTATATATCCTGGCATCCGCCATTATATTTCCCCTTTCAACGCCTTCACATAAAACTCTTCCAGCCACTTTGCATTTTCCTTAATGTCAAAACCCGCCTCACAAATTTTATTAAAGGTATCTTTTCTCTCAAACTCCTCTAAATACGCAAGCACCACATCCGCCCATTTTTCAGGGGCATCCTCCAGCGCCACCACCTTCACATTTCCCGTAATATCACACTGAATCGGCACCTTATCAGAAATCACGCAAGGCAGTCCGCTTGCCTGAGCTTCTATCATAGTTACCGGCAATCCCTCAAACAGGGACGGTAACAGAAACAAATCAAATGCCTGCATTATGTCCTGTACGTCCTCCCGCACGCCTAAAAACTGCACGCAATCCGACAATCCTAAATTTTTTACCTTCTGTTTCATCTGATTTTTCATCGAATCGTTTAACTCGCCGCCACCCACCAGAAGCAGTACGGTATCCTTGTCCTTTTTATGAATCTCATAAAAAATATCAATCAGAAACGAATGGTTCTTTTGGGCAAAAAATCGTCCCACATGACCGATAACCTTTTTCCCTGCAATGCCAAGTTTCGTTTTCATTTCCAAAGACTTTGAGGCATCATATGTATACTGCTTTGCATCAATGGCATTATTCATTATAATAACCTTGTCCCTGTTCTTTTTGCCGTAGAGCCAGTCTCCCGCCTCAACTCCACAGGAAAACATATGTGTATTGTAGAATTTCAGCATAAATCTGAAATAGTATCTGACAATCAACTTTAAATCAAATCCCAATGGTCTATTGTGAGAATGGGAAATCCGAACCGGAACTCCCAGCTTCTTTGCCTCCTTCAATGCAAAATAACTTCTCTCTTCGAGGTTCGAATGGATGATTTTATATTCCGGATGTTCTTTTAAGAACTCCCTTACTTCCTGTTTATATTGTCTGAACTTTCCCGGATACATCGGGCACATGTGATAAACTTTACCGCCCAGACTTTCGATTTCATCTTCATAGGCGGCTCTGTAATCACGGTTTGTCAAAAAGTCAAACTGAATCACATCCCTATCAATATTTCGCATATAATTCATTATCATGGCCTCGGCTCCGCCTCTATCCATTACTGTATCTAAAACTAAAACATGTATCGGTTCCATAATTTCTAACTCACTTATTACTACTATACTTTCCTAAACACCTGTCCGCTGGCATGTATTTATGATTGTTTTTACAACCAATTTTTTTCTATTTCTTCTTTTAATTCGCAAAACATCCTGTAAATATTCAATACCATATAAAAATTTTCAACTTTTTTCATATATAACCTTTCCTTCCATCAAAATCGATTGATATAGATCCTGTGTTATTCCCGAATCTAAATCCACGACATCGAACTCCAGCAGCGTGGAGGTTTCCTCCATTTCCAACGTGAATTTTACTATATTCCCACCTTTTACGGCCAAATCAATATCACTTGTTCTCTTATAGTCACCTCTGGCGCGGGAGCCAAAAAGTATCACTTGTTCCACCTGACATTCCGCCGCAATTTGTTTTATTTCTGACAAAACCTGTTCTCTTATTCCAAAATTATTCATAACGTTCTTTCTTTCTGCCGTTTGTCTGTAAATCTTTTTCTGTAACAACCAATTCTCCGCCATTCTTTACAATACTGTTTGCAGGTATATCCTGTTCTACAACACATCCTGCCCCGATAACACTATTATCACCTATGGTGACGCCCTTTAATATCACCACATTACTGCCTACCCAGACATGCTTTCCAATGGACACCGGCGCAATCGTATATCCCTGACTCTTTATGGAGTCTTCCTCACTTCTGAACCTGTGATTATGGTCGTATACATGGGAATTTTCTCCAAATATGGTGCCATCACCTATGTTCACCGATTCTAAAGAACACACGGAACATCCGTTGTTGAAAAAACAATCGGAACCGATATTGACATTTCCGCCTTCAATAGCAATGTGAAAATCATTTCGCCATGTTGTTCCTTTTCCAACTTTAAATCTATTTCCAAATACGATCTTATATATCATTTTTTTGACTGTGGCTTTCATGTGAAACCACATCTTCAAAACTTTCATAAAACTCCTCCAACCATTTGGCATTTTCTTTTATATCAAATCCGGCTTCTATAACACTGTCACACATCTTTCTGCGCTCTATCTGCATTTTGCTAAAAGATATAATCTTATTTGCCCATTCCTGTGCGTCCTGTTCGAGAGACATAAATTGCATTTCTCCGGTAATATTACATTTATTTGTAACAATATCTGACGCAATACATTTCAGTCCCGCCGCCTGTGCCTCAACTAAGGTTACCGGAAATCCCTCGCTGATGGACGGCATAACCAGCACATCCATTGCGGACATGAAATCGCTGACATCATCCCGCACGCCTAAAAACTCTACTTTGCCCGTCAGTTTCATGTCATTGACCATTTTTATAATTACCTTTTTTGTTTCTGTTTCCTCCTTTGATTTTCCTCCGCCGATTAGCAGAAGCACACTATCCGGATATAACTTATTTAAGTGCTTAAAAATTTTTATTATAAACGGATGATTTTTTTCATATATAAATCTGCCCACATGACCCATAACCAGCGTGCTTTCCTGAATTTTTAACTTCTTTCTGATTTTTCTTCTGATATTCTCGTCAAAACAAAATTTTTTTGCGTCAATGGCAT
>CALWNA010000104.1 GCA_944382505.1 uncultured Lachnospiraceae bacterium | reverse complement strand
CGACGTTCCAATTTAAAGTAAATATGCATTTCCTTACTGTCAGATTCCACATTTGTTATAATTAAGTCTTCCATTTCCAGGATATTTGAGATAAAATCATTGTTAGGCATAGGTAAGTCTCCTTTCGTTGTTTTGTGGTGATTCAATTATAAGGTAATATGGCTCCTATGCCTACTTTTTTGTACGATATTGTGATATAGTCACTTTAAATCACCAAAGGAGCAAAAAAATGGAAGAAAAATTGAAAATATGGGAAACCGAATATAATCTGAAAAATTTACAACTATCGGGATATCGTGGCGGCTATCCCATAATACAGTTTGATAAAGATGAAAAAATGAGACTTCTTACAATGTCAAAACGAGAAATTGATAAAGTGGTAAAAAGTGCTGAAATATATGGTGGAATTCATCTTGGTGTAGGGTATAACCTGAGAAAAACTGCTTTTGTAATTGTAAACAATGAAACAATTGTAATATGTGGACACGAACTTGTAATCGAACGAATCTTGAAAACTCTATTTTAGTCGAAAATGAAACGTTTTTGTTTAAATAAAAGTTAAAAAGATATTTCAAGTAGATAATAAATGTAATATTATTGTAATAATTTATTGACAAAGTGTAACAAGTACGCTATATTATCTCCTGGGCATGAGGAAAGTATGCAAAAGGGAGTATATTTATGAAGAAAATTCGACGTATTATTAGCGCTTTGTTACTTGTTATGTTGATGGGAACAACCACAGTCGTGAGAATGGATGCAATGAGCGACACAAGCGAACAAACTACTACGAATGAAGAAATCGTAATTTCAAATTCATTAGAGGATATGACTATTTTAAAGTCTGCAAATATTACGGATAACCTGATGGAACCGAATGCCGATATTGCCGTACCGCCACAGTCAAAAAGTGTGAAGAGCAATGAAACATTGGTTATAGAAAAGAGTAGCAGGGTTAAGAAGACAAAGGCGAAAAAGAAAAAAAAGAAAGTAAAGAAAGCAAAGAAAGCAAAGTCAAATATTAAATATGCAGGTACATTTAAAATTACCGGTTATTGCAGTTGTTCAAGTTGTTGTGGAAAAAGCAATGGCATAACGGCTTCCGGGACAAGAGCTACGGCAGGCAGAACTATTGCTGCAGATACATCAAAATTCCCCTTTGGAACCCAGATGATAATTGATGGCCACACATACACTGTTGAGGATCGGGGCGGAGCTATTTCCGGTAACAGAATTGACATGTTTTTTAGTTCTCATGACAGTGCTTTGCAATGGGGAGTGAGATATTGCGATGTATACATTCAAAAACAGTAGAAATATAAGAACGTCAATGAACTGTTAATCATTTTATTTTTCGGAGAACATCAGCCACGAATTGGTAAAAAAATTATGAAAAAGTGTTGGAAACATCATTATTGAATAAAGAATATAAAAAATTAAAAATTATTTGACGTAATATTAAATAAAAGGCTCCAATTATTGAAATTATGTTTCATTTATTGTATAATTTTTACTATTATTTCAAAATACGTATTCTATTAATACATTTGGAGGACTGAAATGGAAGAAAACAAAAAAAACGGGAATGAGAATATTGCGTCTGAAAAAACGGAATCCAGAAATTTTATTGAACAGATTATTGATAAAGATTTGGAAGAAGGCAGATTTGACCATGTTCAGACAAGATTTCCACCGGAACCGAATGGATATCTTCATATAGGACATGCGAAGTCGATTTTATTAAATTATGGATTGGCAAAGGAATACAATGGCAAGTTTAATATGCGGTTTGATGATACAAATCCGACAAAGGAGAAGGAAGAGTTTGTTGATTCTATCTTAAGAGATACGAAATGGCTTGGTGCAGATTGGGAAGACAGACTTTTTTTTGCGTCCAATTATTTCGAACAGATGTATGAAGCTGCTGTTAAATTAATAAAAAAAGGAAAAGCCTATGTCTGCGATCTTTCTCCGGAGCAAATAAGAGAGTACCGGGGAACGCTTACGGAACCGGGAAAGGAAAGTCCGTATAGAAACAGAACCGTGGAAGAAAATTTAGAACTGTTTGAAAATATGAAAAACGGTGTTTATAAAGATGGAGAAAAAGTATTGAGAGCAAAGATTGATATGACTTCTCCAAATATTAATATGAGAGATCCCATTATTTACAGAGTGGCGCATATGCCGCACCATAATACAGGAGATAAGTGGTGTATATATCCAATGTATGATTTTGCCCATCCGATAGAGGATGCTATTGAGGGAGTGACACATTCTATCTGTACGTTGGAGTTTGAAGATCACAGACCTTTATATGACTGGGTTGTCAGAGAATTAGAATATCCGAATCCTCCGCGTCAGATTGAGTTTGCAAAACTTTATGTGACAAATGTAATTACCGGAAAAAGATATATTAAAAAACTTGTAGAAGACGGAATTGTTGACGGATGGGATGATCCGAGGCTTGTTTCTATCGCCGCACTCAGAAGGCGGGGCTTTACACCGGAGTCAATTAAAATGTTTGTTGATTTGTGCGGAATTTCAAAAAGCCAGAGTTCTGTGGATTATGCAATGCTTGAGTATTGTATCCGAGAGGATCTAAAAGCCAAAAAGCCGAGAATCATGGCCGTTCTTGACCCGGTCAAGGTCATCATAGATAATTATCCGGAAGATCAGGTCGAATGGTTTGATGTTGCAAATAATGTAGAATGTCCTGAACTTGGGACAAGAAAAGTTCCTTTCTGTAAGGAAATCTATATTGACAGAGAAGATTTTATGGAAGAACCGCCGAAGAAATATTTTAGACTTTTTCCGGGAAATGAAGTGAGACTGATGAACGCATATTTTGTGAAATGTGTTGATTATAAAAAAGATGAAACGGGAAAAGTGACGGAGATTCATTGTACTTATGACCCTGAGACAAGAAGCGGAAGCGGATTTACAGGGCGTAAAGTAAAAGGTACGATTCACTGGGTTTCAGCGCGCCATGGTGTAAAAGCGGAGATAAGACTTTATGAAAATATTGTGGATGAAGAAAAGGGCAAGATGAATGAAGATGGAACGCTCAACCTGAATCCGAACTCATTGACAATTCTTGATAACTGTTATATTGAACCCAATATTGCGGATGTGAAACCGGAAGACAAGTTCCAATTTGTCAGACAGGGATATTTTTGTGCCGATATGAAAAATTATTCGGCAAAACATCCGGTATTTAATAGAATTGTATCCCTCAAAAGTTCATTTAAGTTACCAAAATCGTAAAATAATATAAACAAACAATAAAGCTGTGAGTTCATAATTTAAAAAATTATCAATCCACAGCTTTATTTGCATTTTAAACGATAAATGATTTAAGAATTATAATAGTTTGGCGAAGGGCGTATCTTAGATTTCTTCCAGTTCGTCCTCTAAAATATCAGCGTCATTGACATTTACATCATCTTCTGTCTCTATATCCTCATTCACAAAATCTTTTTCAGAATCCGCAGAAGATTTGATTATTTTATTTACTTTTTCCGATACTTTATCTTTGGCTGAGACTGCAACATCTTTTACTTTGTCTTTTGCAGCCTGAATGTTTTCTTCTCCGACTTTGTCAATGACGATTTCTTTAGCATCCTTTGCCATGTCTTTCGCTGAATCAGCCACATCTGATAATTTGTCTTTGGCAACGTCTAATTTTTCTTTGACGGAATTAACAGTTTCTTCGCCTAATTTATCCGTAACAACATCCTTCATTTTGTCTGTTGCATCAATTACTTTGTCAGCAGCTTTGTCAGCTACATTTTTTGCTTTTTTGCTGTTAAAGGTAATGGTTACTTTTTTGTTTCCGTCCTGATCATTTTCATGGTTCCAATCAAAGATTTTCTGGTCATCAAAATCTTCAAAACCTGTATTCGTATATCTTTCGTCCTTACGTTTTTTTACATATAATGCTCCGCCAACAGCAGCACCTGCCACAGCGAATGTACCAAGCATTTTTTTAAAGAATCCCATATTTACATCCTCCATTTCGTTTTTATATGGTTATAATTATAATACTATTTTTACCTAAAATAAAGCGGTAATACATAAAAAAGATAGAATTGGAAGATTTTTGTTTCCCTGTTATTATTCTTGAAAGATAGAAATAAAAATGATACTCTGGGTAAAGAAATAAAAATAGAAATAAAAAGAGAGGACTCATGGATAAAAAAATAATATTTTTTGATATTGACGGAACAATTTATAAATTTAGTACAGGGATGCCTGATGATACAAAAAGAGCCATAGAAAAATTAAAAAGAAATGGTCATATCCCTGTAATATGTACAGGGAGAACGAAATGTATGATTTATAAGGAACATTTGGCGCCGGGATTTACTGACATTATAGCGGGTGCCGGAACTTATATTGAAATCGGTGGCGAGCAAAAATATTTTGCCGAAATGGAAGAAAAAGAAGCCCGGCGTGTCATTGACGGATTTGTAAAATGCGGTTTTTTCCCGGTTGCAGAAGGAAAAGAACACATATATCTGGGAACTGATTACTCGGATTTGCCGGCGTATAATCGGAGTTTTATCAATGTATATCAGCAAAAAATTCCTGAAAAGATTCTTACAATTGATAAACCGAGAATCAAAGTATCGAAAGTCAGCGGCGGGTTTAAAAATCATAGTGATATCAATGGAATGATAAAAGAATTCGGAAAAGATTATTCCATTATAAATCACAATGGAAATCTCCTGGAATTGATCCCAAAAGGATACAGCAAGGCAGACGGCATAAAGAAAATGATTGAAACAATGAATATACCCTGGGAAAATACATATGCTTT
Source organism: uncultured Lachnospiraceae bacterium (assembly GCA_944382505.1). Taxonomy (GTDB): domain Bacteria; phylum Bacillota; class Clostridia; order Lachnospirales; family Lachnospiraceae; genus Eubacterium_G. Next base: position 1,417 of record CALWNA010000104.1, on the reverse strand, counting down.
TGGAGACAGCTTTAATGATTTAGATATGCTGGAATATGTAAAATATGGCTGTGCTATGGGAAACAGCGATAAAGAAATTCTTGAGAGAGCACAATACGTTACAGATGACTTTGATAAAGGCGGAATTGTGAAGGGTTTAAAAAATTTTGAACTTATATAAAAGATAGATTGCAAAAGAAAGGATATTGGCAAAGAACAATGAAATTTGCCAATAAAGTTTATGAGAATACTGGAAGATAATAAAAATATAATTGTAGAAAATGTGGCAGATTTTAATCTGGAACAGACACTGGAATGTGGGCAGTGTTTCCGATTTTACAAGCAGAATGAACAAGAATATGTGGTTGTTGCATATAAGCATTTGCTGCATGCAAAGCAGGAGGGACAGACGCTGTTTTTCTTAAACACAGACAGAGATACCGTGGAAAATCTGTGGATACCATATTTTGATCTGGAAAGAAACTATGATGAAATTAAAAAGTTTCTTCGGGAAAAAGATGAGATACTAAAAAATGCAATTACGGAAAAAGGAGGAGTAAGAATTCTGAATCAGGAATTTCATGAAGTGCTGATTTCATTTATCATATCCCAGAATAAGCAGATTCCTCAGATAAAGCAATTGGTACGGCGCATCAGTGAAACGTATGGTACATATCTTGGGAAAATCAATGGCGAGGCGTATTATTCATTTCCTGACATCAAGACACTTGGAACAATATCTGAACAGGATTTTCGGAAAATGAAAACCGGGTTTCGTGCGCCATATTTATTTGATGCGGCACAGAAACTTTCTAAAGGCGAAATATCTGCAAAACGGTTATCAGGATTAACCGAAGCGGAAATGCAAAAAAAGCTTATGGAGATAAAAGGTGTTGGGGAAAAAGTGGCGAATTGTGTTATGCTTTTTTCCCTGGGATGCCGCTCGGCATTTCCGGTTGACGTATGGATTAAGCGTATAGTGGAAACGCTTTATTTTGATGGAGAGGAAATATCGAAAGATAAAATACGGGAATTTGCATCAGAGCATTATGGGGCTTATGGAGGATATGCCCAGCAGTATCTTTTTTGTTTTGGAAGAGAAAAAAGAATCGGTACAGGAAAGGAATAAGCTTTTCCAACAATGAAATTCTGCCGGCGTGAATGTTAACAATTTGTAAAAAATTATTTTGGGTGTTGCATTAATTTGGAAACGTGGTACTATATGTATTAGTGAATTGGCACTCAAAAGCAATGAGTGCTAACAAAGATAAAGCGCAGTTGCGCACAAAGCATAAAAATATAAGATGGAGGTAGTTATAATGAAATTAGTACCATTAGCAGACAGAGTAGTATTGAAACAGTCTACTCCGGAAGAAAAAACAAAGTCAGGAATTATTTTAACCAGTCAATCCCAGGAGAAACCGCAGCAGGCGGAAGT
>CALWNA010000103.1 GCA_944382505.1 uncultured Lachnospiraceae bacterium | reverse complement strand
CTCCTTTCGGTTATTTTGTGGTGATTTAATTATAAAGGATATGGGCTCCTGTGCCTACTTTTTTGCTTAAAAAAATAAAAAGGTTCTAAACCTTACCCCCAAGTAAAGTTTAGAACCTAAAATAGAGCAGGCTGTCATACAGAGGAGTATGACAGCCTGCTCTATTTTAATCCTCAATGTTATTTATTATTATTGAGTCTTTTATTTGCTGTTGCAAGCATTAATTTGATTCTGTTTAACTGATTCACTTCGCTGGCACCCGGATCATAGTCAATGGCTACAATGTTCGCATCCGGATTCATTGCACGCAGCTTTTTAATTACCCCTTTCCCTACAATGTGGTTTGGCAGGCATGCAAATGGCTGTGTACACACAATGTTTGGAACGCCGTCATGGATAAGATGAAGCATTTCACCGGTCAAAAACCATCCTTCACCGGTTTGGTTACCGATGGAGACGACTTCCTCTGCCATCTTGCTCATTTCCCAGATATCAGAAGTAGGAAGGAAATGTTCACTCTTAATGAGGGCCTTTTTTGCAGTGCCGCGCATCCATTCCAGCGCTTTAATTCCAAGGTTATTAATCCATACGGATTTCTTGCTGAAACCAAGTTTCTCGGCCTTAAACGTGGCATTTCTAAATCCATACAGGAAGAAGTCTACCAAGTCCGGCATAACGGCTTCCGCACCCTCAGATTCCAAAAGATTGACCAGGTCGTTGTTGGCAGTAGGGGAGAACTTAACGAGAATCTCTCCCACGATGCCCACCCGTGGCTTTTTAATATCTTTCACAGGAATCGCATCAAATTCTTCCACAATTTTTTTCATATTTTTGCGGAAACGATGAATTCCGAAATGTTTATCGGAAAGCTCTTTACATAATTTATATTCCCATTTTTTATGTAAAGCATCAGTCTCTCCTTCATTTACTTCATAAGGTCTTGTTCTGTATACGACTCTCATAAATAAATCGCCATACATTGCCGCTTCCACGGCTTTTACTGCAAATCGTGGTGTAATCTTAAATCCGCTGTTGGTTTCAATTCCCGTAAAACTGAGTGAAATAACAGGAATATGCCCCATATCGGCTTTTTCAAGCGCACGACGGATAAAACCGATATAGTTCGTGGCACGGCATCCGCCCCCTGTCTGTGTAATAACGACGGCAGTTTTATTCAAATCATATTTACCCGACTGCAGCGCTTCCATAATCTGTCCGACAACAATCAGGGAAGGATAGCAGGCATCATTATTAACGTATTTCAGCCCCACATCGATACAGGACTTTTCACTAGGAAGCACTTCAAAATGGTATCCGCAGGAATTGAGTGCAGACTGAAGCAATGTAAAATGTATCGGACTCATTTGAGGACAAAGTATTGTGTACTTGTCTTCATACATTTGCTTGGTAAATTCGACCTTATTAATGGAAGAAGGCTGAATTGTTCTCTTAAAGTTATGTTCGCTTCTTACTCTGATTGCGGCGAGAAGCGAACGGACTCTGATTCTTGCCGCTCCTAAGTTATTTACTTCGTCAATTTTCAGGACGGTATAAATCTTGCCGGATTTTGTAAGGATATCACTGACACAGTCTGTTGTTACGGCGTCAAGACCGCATCCGAAAGAGTTTAACTGAATCAAGTCAAGGTCATCCCTTGTCTTTACAAAGTTTGCAGCTTTGTAAAGTCTGGAATGATACATCCACTGGTCGGAAACAATTAAAGGTCTTTCCACATCGGCAAGATGGGAAACAGAATCTTCGGTAAGGACGGCAAGTCCATAAGAATTAATCATTTCCGGAATACCGTGATTGATTTCAGGATCCACATGATATGGACGACCAGCCAGAACGATGCCCCGTTTTCCGTTTTCTTCCATATATTTTAAGGTTTCTTCCCCTTTTTTCATTATATCTTCACGGGAAGCAAGAAGTTCCTTCCATGCTTTATGAGCGGCAGAAGTGACTTCAGATTTTTCAATGCCGAATTCTCTGCCAAATTCTTCGACCAGTCTCGAAGTGAGAATTTCTTCGTTGGTGAATGCCAAAAATGGATTCATAAATTTAATAGAAGGGTCTTCCAATGCCTCTACATTATTTTTTATGTTTTCCGCATAAGAAGTGACAATAGGGCAGTTGTAATGATTGTTTGCATCAGGAGTTTCATTTCTTTCATACGGAATGCATGGATAGAAAATAAATTTGGCTCTGTTCTGCAATAACCACTCCACATGTCCATGGGCAATTTTTGCAGGATAGCATTCGGATTCGCTGGGAATTGACTCAATGCCCATTTCGTATATTTTGTGAGATGATTTCGGTGAAATCATCACGCTGTATCCCAGTTCTTTAAAGAAAGTTGCCCAAAACGGAAAATTTTCGTACATGTTAAGAACACGTGGTATGCCCACCACGCCTCTTGGGGCCTTCTCCGGAGCTAACGGTTCATAATCGAACATTCTGTGATATTTATATTCAAAAAGGTTTGGAATGTTCTCTTTATTTTTTTCGCCGCCAATTCCTTTTTCACACCGGTTACCACTGATAAAGCGGCGTCCGTCGGAAAACTTATTAATCGTAAGGAGACATGCATTGGTACATCCCTTACATCTCGTCATGGAAGTCTCATAAGAAAATTGATTTATTTCATCGATGGAAAGCATTGTGGTGGCCTGTCCGTTGTAACGTTCTCTTGCAATGAGAGCAGCGCCAAAAGCGCCCATGATACCTGCAATGTCCGGACGAATTGCCTCGCATCCGGCAATTTTCTCAAAACTTCTGAGAACTGCATCATTATAAAATGTACCTCCCTGGACCACAACTTTCCGCCCCAAATCCTTTGCATCTGAGATTTTGATTACTTTGTACAGCGCATTTTTAATGACAGAGTAAGCGAGACCGGCAGAAATATCGGCAACGCTAGCGCCTTCTTTTTGAGCCTGCTTTACATTAGAGTTCATAAATACGGTACATCTTGTTCCCAAATCTGTCGGATTTTCTGCAAACAAGGCGTCTTTTGCAAAATCCTGAACGGTGTAATTCAGTGACTGGGCAAATGTTTCTATAAAAGAGCCGCAGCCGGAAGAGCAGGCTTCATTTAACTGGACGCTGTCCACAGAATTATTTTTAATCTTGATACATTTCATATCCTGACCGCCAATGTCAAGAATACAGTCAACCTGTGGCTCAAAGAATGCGGCGGCGTAATAATGGGCAACCGTCTCTACCTCTCCCTCGTCCAGTTTCAGCGCGGATTTAATTAAGGCTTCCCCGTATCCAGTGGAACAGGAACGGACAATTTTTGCGTTTTCCGGAAGCTTTGCATAGATATCTTTTATTGCATCAATAATTGTAATAAGCGGATTTCCATTGTTTCCGCTGTAAAAGGAATAGAGTAAAGTACCATCCTCAGCAACCAAAGCGGCTTTTGTTGTCGTTGAGCCGGAATCGATACCTAAAAAACAGTTTCCCTTATAGGTGGACAAATCTCCTTTTTTAACGCAATCTTTGTTATGCCTTTTTGTGAATTTGTCATATTCACTCTGATTATGAAACAATGGTTCCAGACGTTTGATTTCCATGGACATCTGGACACCATTGGAGAGTTCTTCGTATAAATCAGAGATTTTAACCTTGATTTTTTGTGAATGGTTCAAAGCGGCGCCTGTTGCCGCAAAAAGATGTGAATGTTCCGGTGCCACGATGTGCTCATCATCCAGTTTCAGCGTACGGATAAATGCATTTTTCAATTCTGATAAAAAGTGCAGCGGACCGCCGAGAAAGGCAACAGTCCCCCGGATTGGTTTCCCACATGCAAGACCGGATATTGTCTGATTGACAACTGCCTGAAAAATGGAGGCTGCCAAATCTTCCTTTGTGGCACCTTCATTAATAAGCGGCTGAATATCCGTTTTTGCAAAAACGCCACATCTTGCAGCAATGGGATAAATCGCCTGATAATTTTTTGCGTATTCATTCAGACCACTGGCATCTGTCTGTAAAAGAGAAGCCATCTGGTCTATGAAAGAACCTGTACCACCGGCACAGATACCGTTCATTCTCTGTTCAATACCATTTGAAAAATAAATAATTTTAGCATCTTCTCCGCCTAACTCAATTGCAACATCTGTCTGGGGAGCGTAGTCTTCCAGGGCAGAAGCAACAGCTACAACCTCCTGGACAAATGGGACTTTCAGATGATTGGAAAGCGCAAGTCCGCCAGAGCCTGTAATCATAGGTGAAAGCTCAATATTTCCAAGTTGGTCATTTGCTTTTTTTAGCAAGACAGCGAGGGTTTCCTGAATATTGGCATAATGTCTCTGATAATCAGAAAATACCATTTTTTTATTTTCATCAAGTATTGCTATTTTCACAGTTGTTGATCCGATGTCAATTCCAAGACGATAATATTTATTTTCATTCATAATTCAGTATACAACCTTTCTGTGTATTCGTCATAAAACGTATTAAAACGACTTATTATTATAGTATAAAAACAAAAAAAAGACAACTGAATGAAATGTAACAAATACTGGGTAAAC
>CALWNA010000102.1 GCA_944382505.1 uncultured Lachnospiraceae bacterium | reverse complement strand
GTGGCAAATGAAGCTGCAACCCATGAAGAAGGCGCCGTGCCATATTTTGAGAAAATTACAAAAACAATGCGTGAATTGGATTCCACAAGACCAATTACTATTGTTCACACAACAGGTCCTGACGGTGATAAGGTCAGTCAGTGGGTAGATGTCATCTGTGTTAACCGGTATTATGCGTGGTATAATGATCATAGTCACCTTGAAGTCATAGGATTGCAACTGAAGAATGAAATGAACCGCTGGCACGAAAAATATAATAAACCGATTATTATGAGCGAGTATGGTGCAGATACAATCGCCGGACTTCATAAGATTCCGCCGGTGGCGTTCTCGGAAGAATTTCAATGTGCATATTTAAATGAATACCATAAGGCTTTTGACGAGCTGGATTTTATGATTGGCGAACACGTATGGGCGTTTACTGACTTTCAGACGAAGCAGGGACTGAATCGCGTGGACGGAAATAAGAAGGGCGTATTTACAAGGAACAGACAGCCGAAGATGGCGGCACATTTATTGAGAGAAAGATGGAGCAAATAAATATAATTGGATAAAATATAAAAACTTCCCGCATGAACAAACGGGAAGTTTTTGTATTTGACAGTAATAAATTGGATTTATATTAACAATTTTTCCGGTATTGGCTTGGGGTCATACCGTATATTTTCTTAAATAATCTGTTAAAATGCTCCACATTATGATATCCAATCAGACTGCTGATTTCGGCAATCGTGCTGTTTGTGTTCTCTAAAAAAAAGCAGGCCTTAGAGAACCGAATGTTTTGCTGAATTTTTGTAAAAGATTTTCCGGTATACTGCTTAATCAGTCTGGAACAATATTCGGGAGAAAAATGAAAATGTCTGGCAATTTCATTTAATGACGTATGTTGGTAATTCTCATAGATGTAAGCCATAATATCCGAAAAGCAAGAGGATATTTTTTTCGTTTCATTCGAATAGAAAATATTATCTTCATATTTTTGCAATAGTTTCGAAAATAGGATCATTAATGAGCTATTTAGGATATTCTCATAATATTTTGATTTTTCAATGTACTCCATAAACATTAAAAGTACCTGTTCCCGAATAAAAGAATCATTTTCAGAATCCGCAATAAGGTATGGGCTTTGATTTTTAGCATATAGGGAATTGTTAAAAAAAACAGATATTTTATTGGTATCTTCTAAAATATTATAAAAAATATCTTCAAAGGTGCTGTGTCTTATCAGAATATTGATGATGATACTGGAATCAAAAACGCCAATAGAATGTTCCGTATTGGGAGCAACAAGGCAAAACTGACCTGCACCAAGGGTAAAAGTCTCCTGATTAATATGTTGCCGGCATGAGCCGGAAAGCACATAAATTAATTCAAAAAAGAAATGTTGATGGACAAACGTGGGCGTGTATCGGTTATGTTTATTGACCACAATGTTGTTTTTTCCTTTTTCATCAAAAAAAGCGTTATCCTCCAGCTTGGAAGGCATAAATCCTCCTTTGATTTCAGGGACAATCAACCGCCGTTCATTGAGTTCGTCAATATTTAAATCAGCTAAAAAAGATTTAAAATTTTTGCGATCCTGTTTGGCGTAATAATATTCTCTGTAAAACAGTTCATCATCATTATACGCCATTAAATTTTCCAATAATTCATCAATGGTCATAGGAATCCTCTTTTGCAAATTGTTCGATAAAATTATTATATCAGACATGTCATAAAACATCAATAAAATTGACTGCTATAATCAATGTTACAAATTCTTTCTATATTGTAAAATAGTATTACAAATTAGTACGGAAGAGGAGGAATTTGCAAAATGAAAAGAAAACGATGGAAAAAATTGGTTTCATTTATTATGTCACTGGTTTTGGTACTGACATCGCTGTCCATGTATGCTTTCGGTGAGACGGAAGTCAAAAGTGGTCAGGATACATACGCGAAACATTCGCAATATATGTATCTTATTTCTGTCAGTACGGGAAAAATAGTACAGGTAAATGAAAGCACAACAGACCTGGTGGCGGACGGAGATATTTCCATGCTGGATGATGTGGAAAATATGCCGGACAATGCTCTGTTTTATACCGTAGATAGCACAGATGCGAGATTTGAGGGATTTGTGGCGATAAGATCTGTGTTTAATAATCAGTCGGTTTCCGCAAGACATGTAAGCGACGGAGGCCTCCGTGCCAATGGTGGACAGTCTGCCAGTGGCTGGGAAGTAATGCGATTTGAAAACGCAGGCGACGGCACTTATGCTATCAGAACGGCAAACGGTTACTCCAGTGATGTAACACAGGGAGCATATGTTCAACTGGATGAAAATAATGAATTGATACCCGGAAGCACTGATATAGAAGCGGCGGAAAAATTTATTCGGGTGCTTCCGGAGGGCGTGGAGGAGGACGTCACAGAATCTGCCACAACGGAAGCCCAGGTTGATGAGACGACATTGGAAGAATCCTCTGATGCACAGGAAACAGACCCGCCGGTTGTAACGGATGGGCGAAGACATCCGGAATATATGTATTTTGTGTCTGTGCTGGAAAACAAGGTAGTGCAGATTGACACATCTACCAACCAGTTGAAAGCGGATGGAGATATCAGTCTTTTAGAAAATGTGGCATCACTTCCAAATAATGCCTTATTCTATACGGTGGAAGGCACGGATTCCCGATTTGAAAATTATGTGGCATTGCGTTCACCGTATAATAATCAGTCTGTTTCGGGACAGGGCGCCGGGCTTGTGGCCACCAGCGGTAATTCCACAACAGGTTGGGAAGTCTTTCGATTTGAAATGCAGGAGGATGGAACAGTCGCGATATTTTCAACCAATGGCGATAATTATGTCACCGTTGATTCTTCGGACGGTTATAAGTTAAAGCCTACTTCAAAGACGGTGGGAGATGCTGAAAAATTTAAAGTAGTTCTTCCGATGAATTATTCAATACAGCCTCAAAAGCCGGAAGTTACAGTTGCCGGAAGGGAAATGGACAGTATTTCCCTTAGCATTCAGGCAGGAAATGGATTTTATACCGGATTTGAAATTTACAGGGCAGAAACCCGGGAGGGCGTTTACGAAAAAGTAGGGGAGCAGGTTTCTCCGAAGTTTGTTGACATGGGTCTTGAACTTGGAAAAACATATTATTATAAGGTGGTTACCTTATGCGAGGACTTAAAATCAGAAGAAAGTGATATTGTGTCTGCGAAGACATTATCGTCGCCAAGAGCGGAAGCGCCTGATAATTTAGACATAACATACAATGAAAAGGAGATTTCCCTCACCTGGGATAATGCACAGTATGCAACATCTTATAATGTTTACCGCTCTACGGGTAAATATAGCACTTTTGAAAAGGTAGGAACAACAGATACGAACGGCTATACAGAAACCGTTACAGGCTCTGTATATGATTACTATTATAAAATTTCATCCGTAAACGCAGATGATTTGGAATCGGAACAGTCAGATGCAATGGCTTTGGATATTAAGCTGTTCGGAGATACATTGAATCTGTATAGTCCGACGGATGATACGGATATCATTAACAGTGAAATAAAAGCGATTTCCGATGTACAGATGAGAGCGTCTCTTTCAGAGTTTACAGATGACAGATATGCAATTGTATTCAAACCGGGTAACTATGATATTAATACAATTAACATTGGTTTTTATACACAGGTATTAGGTCTGGGACAGACGCCTTACGATACACAGATTAAAAATATTAATGTCGATAAGAATGAGAGTGATAATGTATTAATTAATTTCTGGAGAGGCATTGAGAACCTTGCAGTTGAAACCGGAAGTCCGGCTACGGAAGTTAAGTATGGTGCATCCCAGGCGGCGCCGATGAGAAGGCTCTATATAAATGGCAAATTGCATTTAGATGACATTGGCACTACCGCCAGCGGCGGATTTTTGGCAGATACATATGTAACAGGTCAGACCGGGTCATGGTCACAGCAGCAATTTATGGTAAGAAATACCCATTTGACCGAAAGCTGGTATGACTCATGCTGGAATATGTTATTCCTCGGATGTTATAATGCACCTGCATCATCAGAAGACTGGGCAAATACAGGATATAAGGCATATACAACAGTAAACGAAACGCCTGTAATCCGTGAAAAACCGTTTTTATACATAGACGATAACGGAGAATATGCAGTATTTGTTCCGGGAATCCGTGAAAATGCACAGGATGTTTCATGGTCTGAAGATGACATGGGTGTGGGAAAATCAATCAGCATAGATGATTTCTATATTGCAAAAGCAGACACAGATAATGCTGATACGATAAACGCGGCATTAAAAGAAGGAAAAAATCTGATTCTTACGCCGGGAATCTATGAAGTTGAGAAACCACTGGAAATCAGTAATCCTGACACTGTAGTGCTGGGACTGGGACTTGCAACAATTGTCTGCAAGAATACAGATACGGCAATTAAGGCCGCTGATGTGGATGGATTGACAATTGCCGGTCTCATTATCGAGGCAGGAGAACAGGGTTCAGACACATTGGTTCAAATAGGAACGGAAAAGAGTGATATCGGTCACAGTGACAATCCAATTCTTTTAAGCGATGTATTCTGCAGAGTAGGCGGCGCAAGAATTGGCAAAACAGACAAATGTGTCGAGATAAACAGTAATGATGTAATCGGCGACCATTTTTGGCTTTGGAGAGCCGACCACGGTGCAGGGGCAAGCTGGACGGAAAGCACTGCGAACAACGGACTTGTTGTCAATGGAGATAATGTGACGGTTTACGGATTATTCGTCGAACATTTTCAACAGTATCAGACTTTGTGGAACGGTGAAAATGGCAGAGTGTATTTCTACCAGAGTGAACTTCCGTATGATGTGCCATATCAGAAAGACTGGATGAGTAATAATGGAACTTCAAACGGTTATGCATCCTATAAAGTATCGGATAATGTTGCTTACCATGAAGCAATGGCACTGGGAATTTATGAAGTATTTATCTATACGCAGGAATATATGATACTGGATAATGCCATGGAGGTATCTGAGGGAACAAAAGTTACCAATGCATGTACGGTATCTCTTAGCGGTACAAACCCTAACGGGAAAGGACAAATTACCCATATTGTCAACGGTCAGGGAGGTTCCGTAGGCACGGGCGGAATTTCCGCCACGGGAGCCAAAGTAGGCATTAACAGCTATAACAATGATGTTGTGTCATTGAAGGAAGAACTGCAGAAAGTTATCGAACAATACAGTGACACAGAAAAAGAAAATGGTTCCGACGCGGCATGGCAGACCTTTACAGAAGCCCTTGATAATGCCGGAACAGTATATGCGAAGGAAGATGCAACAGCATCAGAAGTGATTCTTGCAAAGAATGATTTAACAAGCGCTTATGATGCACTGGAAAATAGTAAGAAACAAAATGATGACCCGGTATTTTCAGATAAAAAGGGTGTATGCAGCTGGTATTATGCGTCAGAAGACGATGCACAGAGAAATGTTCCGATTTTGGCAAATGTAGGAGCAACATGGCTATATAACTGGGGAAATACACAGGCGGCTGCGGAGGAAGCAAATGCAGCGGGAATGGAATATGTTCCGATGTTATGGGGAGCAGGTTCTGTGAATGATACGGAACTTGACAAGCTGAAAGCAGGAAAAGAAGCAGGTCTATACAATAATCTTCTTACATTTAATGAACCGGATCTGACAGAACAGTCGAACATGACGGTTGACGAGGCGCTGGCGTTATGGCCGCAGCTTATGGAGACAGGGTTGAGACTGGGAAGTCCTGCGGGAGCGTCAGTAGAAGATGCCTGGGTTGAAGAATTTATGACAAAGGCAGAGGAGAAAGGATACAGAGTTGATTTTCTGACCCTGCATGTATATCAGGACTTTACACATCCGGGCTCCGTACAGTCGTTAAAGGAAGCCCTTGAGCGACTGCATAATAAATATAATATTCCGATTTGGATTACGGAAATCGGTTCTATCAATGTTGAGCCGCTATGGTGGGGATACACAAATTACGGTGAACTCACGCATGAAGCATCTGTGACATATATTCAACAGGTGACAGAGCTTTTGGAATCTCTTGACTATGTAGAAAGATATGCATGGTTTATTGACTCATCAAGTGATATTGCGGGAACGGAATATACAAGATTGTTTGACACAGATACAGGAATGCTGACGGAAGAAGGACTGGCGTACAAAATGTCAGGAACAACCACACCTTCACAGGAGGAAACAACAACACCGTCAAATCCTTCGGGTGAGACTACCATGCCTTCGCAGGAGGAAACAACAACATCTTCAGCGGGAACAGACATAACAACTGTGCCGGCAGGCACATCATCCGGCGGACAGGTTACAACCGCTGACAACACAGTGGTGAAAAGACCTGCAAGAGCCCGGATTAAGAAGGTAAAGATTAAAAAGAAAAAGAGTCTCATTATCAAGATTAAAAAAGTCAAAAATGCAAAAGGATATAAGATTCAAGTATCTGTCAACAAAAAATTTAACAAGAAAAAGACGATTACAAAATTCACAAGGAAAATTAATGTCAAAATAAACAACATTCGAAAAAAGAAAAAATTACAAAAAGCAAAGAAGTATTACTTTGTCAGAGTGAAAGCATACAAAACTGTAAATGGAAAGAAAATTTACAGCAAGAAGTGGAGTAAGATAAAAAAAATCAATAAAACTGATTAATTTTGTCACTACACAATTGATTTCGCATATGTTAATATTAGTTCATCCTAAAAATAACAAAGGCTTAGAAGAGGAATAGTAGTTATTAAGCGGTTTCAGAGAGCTGTCGGTTGGTGTGAGACGGCAAAAGCAAGATAATGAACTCACCTTGGAGCTGCCGGCTGAAAAGCGTATGAGTAGGTCAGGACGGATTCCACCGTTAGAGGGAGCGGATGTCATGAGCATCCTTAGAGAGCATGTGTTACATGAAACAGAGTGGTACCGCGTTGGTAAAGCAAACTTATACTTACGTCTCTGTACTTCCCTTTGGAAGTACAGAGATTTTTCTTTTTGGATAAGTAAAAGATATATTTAAAATGCAAGTTTGTTCCAATATTTTACTCATTTAACGCGGTGTCTTGACATAAAGTTCCTAAGGATATAAAGTATTATTTTCAATGGAAAAGGAGAATTGATATTATGATGAATTACAAAAAGTACAAAAGACAGTATTTTATGCCGCCCACACCGACATATGACTGGGTAAAGAAAGAATATATTGATAAAGCGCCAATCTGGTGCAGCGTAGATTTGAGAGATGGAAATCAGGCTTTGATTGAGCCGATGAGCCTGGATGAAAAATTAGAGTTTTTCCAAATGCTGGTAGATATCGGTTTTAAGGAAATTGAAGTGGGTTTTCCCGCTGCATCTGAGACAGAATACAATTTTATGCGGGCATTGATTGAAAAGGATATGATTCCGGATGATGTTACTGTTCAGGTTCTGACTCAGGCAAGAGAACACATTATTAAAAAGACCTTCGAAGCTGTGAAAGGTGCCAAACATGCAGTGATTCATCTGTATAATTCAACATCGGTAGCGCAGCGTGAGCAGGTGTTTAAAAAAAGCAAGGAAGAGATTAAGCAGATAGCCGTTGACGGTGCAGAGTTATTGCAGAAACTTGCAAATGAGGTTGACGGTAACTTCTCATTTGAATACAGTCCGGAAAGTTTTCCGGGAACAGAAGTTGATTATGCACTGGAAGTGTGCAATGCGGTATTGGATGTGTGGAAACCAAAGAAAGAAAACAAAGTTATTATTAATATCCCTGCAACAGTGGAAAATGCAATGCCTCACGTGTTTGCTACCCAGGTGGAATATATGCATAAGAACTTAAAATATCGTGATGCAGTTACCATTTCTGTTCACCCGCATAATGACAGAGGCTGTGGTGTGGCGACAGCGGAGTTAAGTATTCTGGCGGGAGCGGACAGAATTGAGGGTACACTGTTTGGCAACGGAGAAAGAACAGGAAATGTAGATATTATTACACTGGCAATGAACCTGTTTTCTCACGGTGTTGATCCGGAACTGGATTTCAGTAATATGCCTCAGATTTGTGAAGTGTATGAGAGATTAACAAGGATGAAGGTAAGCCCGCGCCAGCCATATGCAGGAGAGTTAGTATTTACAGCGTTTTCCGGTTCCCATCAGGATGCCATTGCAAAAGGCATGGCATGCAGAGAAGCCGGAAATAAGGATGAGTGGAACGTTCCTTATCTTCCGATTGATCCGGTGGATGTGGGAAGAACATATGATTCGGACGTTATCAGAATTAACAGTCAGTCGGGAAAAGGCGGCGTAAGCTACATTTTAAAGCAGAACTATGGATTATCCCTTCCGGAAAAGATGAGAGAAGAAGTGGGATATACGGTTAAAGATGTATCAGATAAGGAACATAAAGAATTATCTCCGGCATGGGTATACCAGATTTTCGAGGATAAATATATCAATGACAATGGTATGTTCAGCATTCCTGAGGTTCATTTCCAACAGAAAAACGGTATTGTGGCAGAGGTTACAATAAAACAGAGTGACGGGACAAGAATCGTTAAAAGCACAGGGAACGGAAGACTGGATGCGGTGAGCAACGCGTTTAAGCAGTATTTCAATATCAGTTATGAATTATCGGTCTATGAGGAACATTCCCTGTCAAGAGGTTCTTCCTCAAAAGCGGTTTCCTATGTGGGAATTATTTGTAACGGTAAGATGTATTGGGGCGTCGGACTTGATGAAGACATCATAAAGTCCTCCATTCACGCATTGACAGTGGCAGTGAATCAATTAGTGGCTACCACAGGCGAGAAAAAGTGTCAGGATGAGAGACTGACAGAAATTTTAAATTATATTCACACCAATTATCTGACAGTCACTTTGGATGAATTAGCAGAAGAATTTCATCTTTCCAAACCGTATTTGTCAAAATATATTAAAGACAAATCCGGAAAGACTTTCGGAGAATTGGTTAAAAATGTCCGTATGAAAAAAGCCAGAACGCTCTTAAAAGGTGGAAATATGACTGTGGAAGCCATTGCTGAAAAAGTGGGATATCAGAATGTGGAACATTTTACAAGATTGTTCAAGAAAAAGTACGGAATGACACCGGTTCAATTTCGTAATGACAACAAGTAATCCATGTGATATAATAAATTGTCACATTTTCATCATAATTTGTTTTAAAAAATTCTGTTTGTGATTTTTATGTGCGAAAAACTTAAATTCAGGAGGAATAAAAATGAAAAGCGTTAAGGCAAAGCTTGTGGCACTTATGTTGGCTGCAACACTGGTATTTTCCGGGTGTATGAATGAACAGATTAGCATTGTAATTAACAGTGACGGAAGCGGTTATGCAGAAATGGTGATACGTATCGATAAACAGGAATATATTGATGCAATCAATTCACTGACAGGGGAGACAGAAGAAAAATTGACCGCTTCAGATATAAAGGAATTAGATGCTGCTTTGATAAGTGAGGGCTTTAAATTAGTGACCGTTGACGGCAGGGAATACTATCAGGTTTCGGAAAAGGAGACGGTTCAGAAAGGCGAACTTCAGAAATCATTTGGCGGTGAAGCCGCATCTTATGTGACGACGGATACTGTGTATCTCGAAGTGGATATGCTTGATAACGATGATGTACAGGAAATGCAGCAGCAGGCAGAAACATATGGCGCAAGTATGACAGCAGATGCAGTGAAATTTACTGTTACTGTACAGATGCCGAAAGCGATTGTAAGTACAAACGGTACCATTGATAAAACGAATCCAAATAAGGTAACTTTTGATTTGCCGCTGGATCAGAACTCAACAATTTTTGTCACAACAAAAAGTGGAGTGACAGCAGGAACAGTCAAGGAAAAAATCAAGAAACTAAATGCAATTAAGGCACCAAAGATAAAAAAGCTAAAAGCCAATAAAGTGAAAGCCGGTGATAAGAAAGCAACTGTAACTTTAAAGCTTAAGAAAGTAAAAGCGGCAAAGAATTATCAGATTGCGTACGCTACAAAGAAGAATTTTAAGAAAGCCGCAGCAAAGAAAACAAAGAAGACTACATATACAATGAAAAACCTTAAAAAAGGAACAAAGTATTATGTAAGAGTCAGAGCTGTCAAGGAAAATTATGCAGGTGTCGAAGTCTACAGCAAATGGACAAAGAAAACTGTTAAAACAAAGAAATAATTGTTGATAAACCAATATGAATTATAAAATACTGCTGTGATGTCGGATAAACGACGTCACAGCAGTATTTTTGCAGATGGCAGATAATGTTGCCGTTTATAGATACAGGTACAGGAAGCAGATAATAAATACTGTCACATATAGATGACAATGCAGATAGAAAGAAAATATTGTTGTTGACAGATTCTGCAATAAATAGTAATGTAATACTACAACATAAAGAAACTCTTATTCAGAGTGGTGGAGGTACAAGGACCTGTGAAGCCACGGCAACCCCGACCATAGTCAGGAAGGTGCCAGCCTGAGCGAGGAATCGATCAATAAGAGGACTGATATACCTTGAAACAAAGTCCGCTGAGCAATTAGCGGATTTTTATTTTGTATAGGATATGCCCCTGTTTATGAAGCAAAGTTTTGGTAAAGAAAGATGAAGTTTGCATTGGAAATGGAGAAATAGTGTGAAAAATAAGTTTTTTCATTACTATTTGTGGCCAAATGAAAAGAAAGGAATGAGTGATTACTATGGAGAAAAGACTTTTTACATCAGAGTCAGTAACGGAAGGACATCCGGATAAAATCTGCGATCAGATATCAGATGCCATTTTAGATGAACTTATACGGCAGGATCCAATGAGCCGTGTTGCCTGTGAGACAAGTATTACCACAGGTCTTGTGCTGGTAATGGGTGAGATTACCACAAAGGGATATGTGGACATTCAAAAAGTTGTGCGGGAGACGATTCGGGAAATCGGATATGATAGAGCAAAGTATGGTTTTGACTGTGATACCTGCGGTGTTATTACGGCATTGGATGAACAGTCCTCCGATATCGCTATGGGTGTGGACAAAGCACTGGAAGCAAAAGAAAATAAAATGTCAGAGGAGGACATTGATGCCATTGGCGCCGGTGACCAGGGAATGATGTTTGGTTATGCAACCAATGAGACCGAAGAAATGATGCCTTATCCTATTGCACTTGCCCATAAGCTGACGAGGAAACTTACGGAAGTGAGAAAGAATGGAACGTTATCCTATCTCAGACCGGATGGAAAAAGCCAGGTTACAGTAGAATATGATGAACAGGGAAAACCTGCAAGACTGGATGCAGTGGTTCTTTCCACACAGCATGATCCGGATGTGGCACAAAAGCAGATTCATGAGGACATAAAAAAATATGTATTTGACGCTGTTCTTCCGGCAGAAATGGTGGATGAAAATACAAAATTTTTTATTAATCCTACGGGACGTTTTGTAATCGGCGGACCTCAGGGTGACAGCGGTCTTACGGGGCGTAAGATTATTGTGGATACTTATGGCGGATATGCCCGGCACGGCGGCGGTGCTTTTTCGGGAAAGGACTGTACAAAGGTAGACCGTTCCGCAGCCTATGCAGCCAGATATGTGGCAAAAAATATTGTGGCAGCAGGTCTCGCCCAAAAGTGTGAGATTCAGCTATCGTATGCGATCGGTGTAGCACATCCTACTTCCATCATGGTAGACACATTTGGCACGGGAAAAGTAAGCGATGAAAAGTTAGTAGAAATTATCCGGGAAAACTTTGACTTGAGACCGGCAGGAATTATTCAGATGTTGGATCTGAGAAGACCGATTTACAAGCAGACAGCAGCTTACGGACACTTTGGAAGGGATGATCTTGATTTGCCTTGGGAGAAGACAGATAAAGTTGATGTGATGAAAAAATATTTATAACGGAATTATCAAAGGGAGCGTTTTCATAGGAAATGCAAAAGAATTTCCTATGAAAACGCTCCCTTTATGAATGTACAGCTTGTCAGGTTGTAATTATGCTGCCGTAACTGCCGGCGCAGATTGTGTCACAAAGAACACTTGAATATAATTATTTAATTATTGTATTTTGTTAATGAGTTTCAGCAGATATGGTATTTCTGCCTCAAAATTGACAGCATAGTTTACTGCATTCGGATCATTATATGTGTTTTTAATACAGGCACAAGTAAAATCGGCAGCAATTCTCAGTGAATCATATATTGAAAAATCATTCATGAATGCCCCGGTAAAGGTGCTGGCAAAAACATCTCCGGTGCCGTGGGATATCAAATCAATTTTTTCCGTGTAGTAATCAAAAAACTGATTGGACGCTGTGTCATATCCCATAAATCCAAATCTGTGTCCCGGTGCGTTTACCCCTGTAATAACAACTTTTTTAGAACCCAGTTTCGTTAAATCCAGAAGCATATTTTTTATCTCAGCTTCTGAGGCATCTTCCCCGGGATAAGGACGCCCTAACATAAATGCAGCTTCCGATATATTGGGAAGAATAATGTCCGCTTTTTTGCAAAGAGATGCCATCTTTCGTGCAAACCCTGTGTCAAACCCTGCGTACATTTTTCCGTTGTCCGCCATGGCAGGGTCGACGATAATATAATTGTCTTTATTTCCAAAAGCATCAAAAAAACCGGAAACAATGTCAATTTGTCTCTCAGAACCCAGATATCCGGTATAAATTGCATCAAATTTAAAATTTTCTTTTAACCAGTGTTCTCTGATGGATTCCATATCGTCTGTCAGATCTCGGAAGGTAAAACCTCGAAACTGTGTGTGGGTAGATAATACCGCGGTGGGAACAATAGATGTTTCCACGCCCATTGCAGAAATAATCGGTAATGCTACGGTAAGAGAACATTTTCCGATACAGGAAATGTCCTGTATGCTCATAATACGTTTCATAATATCTCCATTCCGCTGCAAAAGCTGCAGCACAAGTAATCATAAAGCGGAAGAAAAAGAACCTCCGTTTACTTTTTGATTTTTATCAAGTATAATGCACATATGGTCTTGTTAATAATACCATTCTAAGACAATTTTTCAAGACCAGATATAAAAAGAAACTGTTACCGGACAAAAGGAAAGAATTTTAAACCCGGTGAAAGAGGATAAAATGCTTACTTATGATTTAGAAAAAAGAGGAAAAATATCTTTATATGAATATTTGTATCAATGCATAAGGGATGATATTTTATCCGGAAAAATCAAGGCAGGGGAAAAACTTCCTTCTAAACGGGCATTGGCAAAAAATCATGGCATTAGCGTCATAACCGTAGAAAACGCCTATGCGCAGCTTATCGTGGAAGGTTATGTCTATACACAGGAGAAAAAAGGATATTTTGCGGGAAAAGTCAACAGGCAGTATATAGAGCCTGAAATAAAAACAAAAAAAAGACCGGAAGAAAAGAAAAAGCAATGGCTTGTGGATTTTAACTCCAATCATATTATGTATGACAGTTTTCCCTTTGCGACCTGGTCAAGAGTAATGCGACAGACGCTTTTGGATCAGGAAAATTCGTTTCTTACAAGCCCCGCACCCAATGGAGTAAAGGAATTGAGAGAAGCCATCGCAAATCATTTGCAGCATTTCCGTGGAATGGATGTAAATCCGGATAATATTATCGTAGGGGCGGGAACGGAATATTTATACAGTATGATTGTGCAGCTTTTGGGACATAATAAAATGATTGCCGTGGAAGATCCGGGCTATAAAAAAATCGGAAAAGTGTATGAGAGCAATGGCGTTAAATGCGTCCATGTCAAAATTGATAAAGAAGGATTAAACATAAATGACCTTGCGGGGTGCAATGTGAGTGCAATTCATATTTCACCCTCCCATCATTTTCCAACAGGCCGTGTTATGCCCATCGGAAGAAGGCACCAGTTGTTAAGTTGGGCTTCGAAAAACAAATGCTATATTATAGAGGATGATTACGATAGTGAATTTCGGTTTTCGGGAAAACCGATACCGACAATGGCAGGAATTGACGGAAGAAGTGTCATTTACATGAACACTTTCTCGAAAACACTGGCGCCATCTATTCGAATTGCATATATGATTCTTCCGGATCAGTTAATAGAGACATTTCATAAAAAGCTGGGCTTTTATTCCGGTACGGTCTCCAGTTTTGAACAGTATACCCTTGCTAATTTTATTAAAAAAGGGTACTTTGAAAGGCATATAAACAGAATGAGGAACTATTACAGGGATTATCGAAACCGTATCATACATGCCATCAGGCAGTCACCGATATATTCCAAGGTCACCATAGAGGAGGAAAATGCCGGCCTTCATTTTATTTTGGGAATAAAAGGGGACGTTGATGATGAAAAATTTATAAAAACATTAAAAGATAATAATATAAACATCTCCGGTGTGTCGGATTATTGTTATAATAATCTGGAAGAATTCCGGCACAAATTTATTATAAATTATTCTGCGGTGGAAGAAGAAAAATTGACCAGGGCATTAGACATAATGAATCAAGCATTAGAGAAATAAAACAGAAATTTCTGTCAGAGAGACATAAAAAAGAAAAAGTGGGAGATTTTAACGGATGAATCAATATAATGGGAATAAAAAATTTAAAATAGAAATTCCGGATAGTGTAAAACTGATTATTAGCATATTGGAGCAGAACGGTTTTGAAGCATTTGCCGTGGGAGGCTGCATCAGAGATACGATTTTGAATCGAAATCCTCAGGATTGGGATATTACCACATCAGCACTGCCATGGCAGGTGAAAAAAATGTTCCACAAGACACTGGATACGGGGATTCAACACGGGACAGTAACAGTCATGATAAAAGGCATCGGGTATGAAGTGACTACATACAGAATTGACGGAGAATACGACGACAGCCGACATCCCCGCTCGGTTGAATTTACTGCCGATCTTGTGGAAGATTTAAAGCGCAGAGATTTTACAATTAATGCAATCGCATACAATCCCACAATCGGGCTTGTGGATGTTTTTGACGGAATGGGTGACATTGAGAAAAAACTTATTCGCTGTGTGGGGAAAGCAGAGTCCAGATTTGAGGAGGACGCCCTCAGAATATTGAGGGCCGTACGGTTTTCGGCGCAGCTTGGATTCGAGATTGATTGTGACACAATGAAAGCAATGAAAAAAATGTCGCCAAACCTTAAAAATATCAGTGCGGAAAGAATACGCTCCGAATTGGAAAAGCTGATTTTATCAGACCATCCCGACAAACTGATTACAGCGTACAGTGCCGGAATCACAAAAGTGGTGCTCCCGGAATTTGATAAAATGATGGAGTGTCCGCAGATTACACCATATCATATGTATAATGTGGGAGAACATACCATAAAGGTAATGGAGAATGTTCCAAAAACAAGATTAATGCGCTGGGCGGCGCTGTTTCATGATGTGGCAAAGCCGGATGTAATGTTTATTGACAAAAAAAACGGGAGAACCCACTTTAAAGGGCATGCATCTGTGGGAAGTGAGATGGCGCCGGTTATTATGAGACGTCTGAAAATGGATAATAAGATTATAAAGGCGGCGGCCAGATTAATCGCCTGCCATGATGACAGACCGGTAGAAAAAAATCGGACTCCTGAAGCTGTGAGACGGAGCGTCCACAAAATCGGAAAGGATATATATCGGGAATATTTGCAATTGGTTTACGCAGATTTTCAGGGAAAGAGCGATTATGGAAAAGAAAAGGGGTATGATGAATATTTGTATATATGTCAGCAGTTTGACATTATAATGCAAAATAACATATGTACATCAAAGAAAGAACTGAATATCACAGGGAAAGATTTAATTGCAATGGGATGCCCGACAGGCACTGTTATAGGAGATATTCTGGAAGCATTGTTGGAAAAGGTTTTAATTGATCCAAAAGTTAATACCCATGAAAATTTAATGGAGGAAGCGCGAAAAATGATACCGTCAAATGGTACCGCAAAATAATGCCGGTATGAAACCGCTTTATTATTTTGTTTTTCATGTTCTAACAGGGTGAAGAAAATCATATTTTAGAATACATCGAGATTTTGAGTACAATACGTCATAGCTTGCAGCAGGCTGTGTGGAGATACAAAATGGGGGGAATATGAACGAAAAGGCTTTATCTGTGTTAGAACAGTATGATTTGGAAATTAACGATACTTACAGAACAAAGGGAGACTATGGGTGCGAAACAAAAACCGGCAAATATATTCTTCAGGAATATAATAACAGTAATGAGAAAATGAAAACAATGAAAACGTTATACAATTATCTGGAGAAACAAGGATTTAAAACAGATTACGTTGTGGCAAACAAAGAGGGAGAATATGTATCTATCAGCGAGGATGGATATTCCTATATATTAAAAAGATGGTTTGACGGCGAGGAATGTAATGCTTACAATGAAGAGCAGGTGTGCAGGGCGGCAGAGGAACTTGCAAAATTTCATAAAGTCTGCGAAAGTACCGGAGAACTGTGGGAAGGCGGGCGGGGATTTCATCCCGGAAAAAATATGCTGCAAGCATTTGCGAGACATAATAATGAAATCGTCCGGATACGGAATTATATCAAAAAGAGAAAAAATAAAAATTATTTTGAAATGTCACTGCAAAAAATTATTGAACCGTATTACAGACAGGGAGTGCTGGCACTGTCTATGATCGGAGAATCTGATTATGAAAAAAAATATGCTGCGGCGGTAAGCAGTCGAAGCCTGAATCATGGAAGTTTTAATCATCATAACATTATGTTTGAAAATGAGAGTATCATAATGGTTAATATGATGAAAATAAATTATGCACCGCAAATTCAGGATTTATATGATTTTTTAAGAAAAATTATGGAAAAGAACAGCTGGAGCATTGCATTGGGAAATAAAATGCTGGACGCTTATGACGGACAGAGAAATATTTCAACTTCGGAATACAGAATATTAAAGGCGATGTTCTGCTATCCGGAAAAATTTTGGAAAATTATTAATTACTATTACAATTCCAACAAAGCATGGTATTCGGAAAAGAACGAAGATAAATTAAAACAGTTTCAAAAGCAGGAGGACTTAAGATGGAAATTTATTGAAAATATGTAAAAAAACATTTTTACTGTTTTAATTCTAAATGCTTTGTATTATAATAAGTTAGAAAAAATACTTTGGAGGTGCGTTATGAACTACAAAGAATTATATAATCAATGGATAACCGGTTCATACTTTGATGAAGAGACAAAAGCTGAATTAGAGGCAATAAAAGATGACGAGAAAGAAATTGAAGATAGATTCTATAAAGAACTTGAATTTGGTACTGCAGGGCTTCGTGGAGTAATTGGGGCAGGAACGAACAGAATGAATGTTTATACTGTCAGAAAAGCGACACAGGGTCTTGCAAATTACATAATTCAAATGAAGGGGCAGGACAGAGGTGTTGCAATTGCATATGATTCAAGACATATGTCTCCGGAGTTTGCAGATGAAGCGGCACTGTGTCTGAATGCCAACGGAATCAAGGCATATGTTTTTGATTCTTTAAGACCAACGCCGGAACTTTCCTTTGCGGTCAGAGAACTGCATTGTATTGCAGGGATTAATGTTACAGCCAGTCACAATCCCGCCGAATATAACGGATATAAGGTTTATTGGGAGGATGGCGCGCAGATTACGCCGCCTCATGATGTTAATATTATGGAGGCAGTTTCTGCCATTACTGATTTTGCGGATGCAAAAACAATGAATAAGGAAGCGGCAGTCAATAGCGGTCTTTATGTTCCAATCGGCAAAGAAATTGATGATAAGTATATTGGGGAACTTAAAAAACAGGTGAAACATCAGGACGCCATTGACGCGGTGCAGAAAGACATAAAAATTGTTTATACACCACTGCATGGTACGGGTAACATTCCTGTCAGAAGAGTTCTGAAAGAACTCGGCTTTGAAAATGTATATGTTGTAAAAGAACAGGAACTGCCGGACGGGGCATTTCCTACGGTAAGTTATCCGAATCCGGAATCAGAAGAAGCTTTTGAACTGGCTGTGAAACTGGGAAATGAAATTGGTGCGGATATTCTTCTTGCCACAGACCCTGATGCAGACAGACTTGGTGTGTATGTTAGGGGAGAAAAGCCGGGCGAATACCATGTTCTTACAGGGAATATGTCGGGATGCCTGCTTGCGGAATATGAAATCAGTCAGATGAAAGCGGCAGGAACGCTGCCGGAAGATGGCGCATTAATTAAGACTATCGTTACAACAAATCTTGCCAATGATATTGCAGCGTACTACAATATTGAATTGATTGAAGTTCTTACCGGATTTAAATATATCGGTGAAAAGATTCTCGAATTTGAGAAAACGGGAAAAAGGCATTATTGTTTTGGATTTGAGGAAAGCTATGGATGTTTGATTGGAACCTACGCAAGAGATAAGGATGCCGTTGCCGCAACCATGGCTCTCTGCGAAGCTGTCGCATATTATAAGACCCAGGGAATGTCTCTTTGGGACAAGATGAAAGAAATGTATGACAGATACGGTTACTGGATGGATGGCGTTCAGTCCATCACATTAAAAGGAAAGGAAGGAATCGAAAAGATTCAGAACACCATTGATAAGCTGCGGGCAGATGTTCCGACTGAAATTGCAGGATATAAGGTTCTCTCTGCCAGAGATTATAAGTTAGATACCGTTAAGAATATGACAACGGGAGAAGTGACAACAACAGGGCTTCCAAAATCGAATGTACTTTACTATGATTTGGAAGGCGGTGCATGGGTTTGTGTGAGACCTTCCGGAACAGAGCCAAAGCTGAAGTTCTACTATGGGGTGAAAGGCAGTGATTTTGACGATGCAGAGGCAAAAGAAAAAGAACTTGGTCAGTATATGATTCATATGGTAAATTCCATGCTGTAAAAGATGTTGTGTTTCAATATATTGAATCAATATAAATCAGAAAATCTTCTGCAATTTCTAAAAAAAAATAAAGAATAAAAAATAAGCATCATAATATATTTTAATAAAGATATATTATGGTGTTTTATTATGCGAAAAAATAGATTTGTGTTGATGATGATTGTTGTCGCTGCGGTCATCGCAGTGTCAGCATGCGGAATTGAAAAAATAAGTAATAGGAAGACAAATGATGTGGATTTTACCGTTGTGGCAGAAATAGAAATGCCCACAGAAATCAAACAAATTGTGGAGGAAAGAAAAGAAAATCCTTTTAAGGTTACTTATTCCGACAATCAGTATACATATATCATCGTAGGTTATGGGAAACAGAAGTATGACGGTTACAGTATACAGGTAAAAGAATTATATGAAACGAAAAATGCTATCTGCGTGAAAACAGAATTTCGGGGACCGGAAGAATACACGAGCACAGAGACAGAAACATATCCCTATATTGTAATAAAAATAGAATACACAGACAAAAATGTTGTATTTAGTGAATAAATGGGACAGTAAGGCACATACAATTCAATATGTAAAAATAAAAATCAGGGGGAAGATATGGAATTAGTAAAGAGCAATATTCATATGAACAAAATTATAAAAAGTGAAACAGTATCTTTTCATGTAAATCATGAAGAAAGCGTCACGGAGGCGAATCCGGAAATCAGCAGTGTTGTCAATCAAAAGGAAATGGTCACCGCAGATAATGTTACAGTGAGAAACAATCAGATCAGTATCCGCGGTTCTGTTTCCTATGAAATCCTTTATTATACTGAAGGAACAGATATGGTCTATGGTCTTGAGGGAGAAATCCCTTTTGAAGAAAATGTGAAAATACCGGGAATAGAAGAGGGAGATAGTGCCGATGTCAGAATGGTTGTAATTTCTTCATCCGTAAAATTAATAGATTCCAGAAACTACATATATAAAGTTCAGATTATGGCATACATAACGGTGGAAAATATGGAGGATCTTGAGGCGGTTACAGGAGCGGACAGAGACAATATGATGATTCGGCGTTGTCAGATTGACGGACTTTCCGTTGTGGCAGATAAAACAGATACCTTCAGAATCAGTGAACAAATATCCGTGCCATCCGGCAAGCCGCCTATCAACAGAATTGTCTGGAAGGATATAAGAATTAAAAGTGTAAATACGAAAATGATGGATGGGATGATACATATTGGCGGGGAACTGTATGTATTTGTCATGTATATACCGGAAGCTGAGGGAATGCCGCAGCAGTGGGTGGAAACAATGTTGAATTTCGGCGGTACTGTTGAGGCAGAAGAGGCGCGGGAGGATCTGGTTTCCTATATTGGAGTGGATGTCCATAATATTAATGTGGATGCGCAGATGGATCAGGATAATGAGACAAGAAATCTTGACATCGGTGCTGTTTTAAAACTGACAATTAAAATGTATGAAGAAAAACAGATGGAAATCATCGAAGATGTGTATGCACCGGATGCAAATCTTGTTCCCGTTACGGAGGAAAAAAATTATGAAAGGCTGCTTGTAAAAAATGCGTCCAGAACAAAGGCGACGGTAAAGTTGAACATTGATCAGGACAAAGGGAATATTCTTCAGATTTGTAATAGTGGGGCGGACCTTAAAATTGAAAACATTCTTGTCAGTGATAATGGTCTGAAAGTTATTGGAAAAATAAAATCATATATTATGTATATTTCATCCGATGATGCAAAACCGGTGTGCTGCCAGTGGAAAGAAAATGATTTTGAACACAGAATTGATGCAGAAGGAATGACATCCGATGATAAGTATTATATTAATTGGCGTGTGGAGCAGGTAAATGCAAATATGTTGAGCACGGAGGAAATCGAGATAAAGGCGGTAATTGCCCTGGAAGCAATTGTTTTTAAAGAGGAAAAGAAAGCCTTTATTGTCAAGGTAGAAGAAAAACCTGTGGATATGGATGCGGTTAATGCGGCGCCTGTACTGAAAGGATATGTCGTTCAGACCGGGGATACATTATGGAAATTGGCAAAAGAAAATTACACAACCATAGAAAAGATTATGCAGGTAAATAATCTTGAGACTCCGCAAATCAAAAAAGGTGACAGGCTGCTTTTAATGAAATCTTGTCAATCGTAAATAAAAAAAGTATACTAGGACATATTATGAACGTTGCCCCTGCATTAGAAGAAAATGGATCAGGAAACGTTAAAAATGTCTATGAAATGGAGAAAGAATGGAAGAAATACAGTTAAAAGCGTACGGAAAGATTAATCTGGGGCTGGATGTAATAAGAAAAAGACCGGATGGTTATCATGACCTTGATATGATTATGCAGACGGTGGGAATATATGACGATATCATTATTAAAAAAACGCACACTTTTGGAGAGATAAAGGTAGAGACAGACACAGAAGTCCTTTCCAACGGAAAAGACAATCTGGCATACATGGCGGTAAAAACTTTGTTTGATGAATTTGACATTCACCAGGGAGTGAAAATTCATATCAATAAGCGAATTCCCATCGCAGGCGGAATGGCAGGCGGCAGTGCGGATTGTGCAGCTACGCTGATTGGAATCAATCAAATGTTCGAACTTGGGCTTGATACAGAAGCATTAATGAAGCACGGAGTAAAGTTGGGGGCGGATGTTCCTTATTGTGTCATGGGCGGAACTGCCATTGCGAGAGGAATCGGAGATGTTCTGACACCTCTGCCCGCACCGCCGCAGTGTCATGTTGTTATTGCAAAACCGCCCATATCTGTATCTACTGCCTATGTGTATGGGCGTATTCGACTGGAACAAATAGAAAAACGCCCCGATATCGAAGGAATTGCACAGTCGATTCGGGATGGTGCGTTAAAAAAAATGGCTTCTTTGTTGTATAATGTAATGGAGGAAGTGACGGTTTCTGAATATCCGGTAATACAAAAAATAGAAAAAATTCTTTTGGAAGAAGGCGCCCTGAATGCAATTATGAGCGGAAGCGGACCGACGGTGTTCGGGCTTTTTGATGATAAAGAAAAAGCAGAAAAAGCTGTGAGAACCCTGGAGGACAAAGGACTTTCACAGCAGCTATATCTGACCGGATTTGTAAATTAGAATCTAGTCAAAATATTTGTTTAGAAAAGTAAGATATTTAAATCGGTATTTTACAATGGAGTGATATTCCTGATTTGTCAGAGATTCCTGCAGACGTTCTTTGGAACTGTCAGGAACAACTCCCGTGGAAGCATCGACAAAACAAAGAGGAGGATAAAGGACACACCACCAGTTGTGTCCTTTTCCGCTTCCTATGGAAATGGTGTAAGAGGTGTAATCTCCGGCAGGAAAAACTACGTCCCCATAATTTTTGACAGGAAATGTCTGTGTACCAAAGGAGGAACTTACAGTGTAATGAAATCCATTTTCTTCTATGGTTTTTTGCGCGATTTTTTTGATTTCTGTGTCGTGACTTGTAATAAAGCTTTTTGTTTCTTCCACGGTTTTGAAATCGCCGGTTTTTTCATATATGTAGTTTACAACATTTTCCTTGACCTTCATTTTTAGCTGCTGGTCAGTGGCAGAGTCACTATTTGCCAGCACGTGAAATCTTATGGCGGACGTGGACAGACTATTTTGTGCAGCAGTAGTCTCAACAGTCCGGTAATCGGACCATCCGCATATTCCGAAAATAAAGACCATGAAAGCAGCAATATATTTTTTATTGAACATAAAAATCTCCCTTCCGCCATTAAACTTTGTGGCGTAAATTGTAATAAATTTCTGAAAGCAAAATATTTTCTGCTTACAGATGGATTATTAACAATAAAAATTCCTTTTATTCAAAACTATTGAATTATTATTGCATAAAAGGTAAAATAGGACGGAATAAGAATAGACGACAGGTGAATATGAATATGAAGAAAAATAATGCGCCGATTGGAGTGTTTGATTCCGGTGTGGGCGGACTGACAGTGGCAAGAGAAATTATAAGGCAGCTTCCACAGGAAAGTATTATATACTTTGGCGATACTGCCCGTGTGCCTTATGGAAATAAGTCAAAGGAGACGATTATAAGATATGCCAGACAGATTGTCAGATTTTTGAAAACAAAAAACGTTAAAGCAATCGTGGTAGCCTGCAATACGGCAAGCGCCTTCGCATTGGACACCATTGAAAAAGAACTTGACATTCCGGTGATTGGCGTTGTCAAACCGGGGGCAAAATCTGCAATTGAAAATACAAAAAACAAAAGGATTGGTATTATAGGTACAGAGGGAACAATCAAAAGTGAACTATATGCGGAATATATTCACAGCATTGACCCGGAGATTTCTGTTATCGGAAAAGCATGTCCGCTGTTTGTGCCTCTGGTAGAAGAGGGAATGCTTCATGATTCTGTGACAGATGAGATTGCTTCCAGATATCTTGCGGAATTGAAAAAGAAAAATATAGACAGTCTGATACTGGGATGTACTCATTACCCGTTGCTGCGCAGTACCGTTGGGAAAATAATGGGACCGAAGGTAAATCTTGTAAATCCTGCCTACGAAACAGCAATCAGTCTTGATGCGCTTTTGCGCCAGAACGGTATCTGTGCAGAAGAAGATGCAGAACCGAAATATGAATTTTATGTGAGTGATGCGGCAGATAAATTTAAAGAATTTGCAAACTCCATCATGCCGTTTCATACAGACATGATTAATCAGATAAATATAGAGGAATATTAAAAATGAATCACAATGTTGTAATTAAAATCTCCGGACTTCAGATTGTGGAAAAAACAGGGGACAGTGTAGAGATGCTTGCAACGGGAAAACATTACATAAAAAACAATAAGCATTATCTCCTGTATGATGAGATTGACGAAGAAAGCGGAGCAAAAACAAAAAATACAATAAAGTTTAATGAGACAAGTGCAGAAGTTATGCGCAATGGTATCATAAATGGGAAACTTGTTTTTTCCAAAGGAACCAATAACCAGTCTTTATACAGCACACCTTATGGAGATTTACTGGTTGAGATACTTACAAAGGATATCCGATTGAAACAACAACAGGATAATGTCAATTTGAAAATAGATTATGAATTATATGCCAATAACAATAAAGTGTCTGACAGCAAAATAGAAATCGAAATTAATGAAGCAGGAATATAAAAAAACTATTCAAAGCTTTTGGCGATGAATAGTTTTTTGTGTTATTTTCTTCCAAAAAGTTTTTTCTTTTTTGGTGGCTGGTAAACAGGTCCGCGTATGCGCTTAAAAGAAGTAATGTAGATTCCGCTGACCGTAGCTTTGATTTCCTGTTTCGGCAGAATTTGTTCGTAAATTTTAGAGTCCGCTATAAGATTCATT